>NZ_FXUJ01000002.1:0-282743 GCF_900182865.1 Desulfonatronum zhilinae | reverse complement strand
GTCTACCTCTTAATGAACCTGGCCTGCTTCTGGGTGATCTGCCGTTTGTCCACGGACGGCCGCAACCTCAAGCTGGATGACTTAAACGGCCTGTATCAGCGTTCCCCCGGTCTGGCCCTGGTCCTGGCCGTGTCCGCCTTCGCCCTGGTGGGCCTGCCGCCCACAGCCGGGTTCATGGGCAAGCTGTTCCTGCTCAACTCCGCCTGGATGGCCGGCTATCACTGGCTGGTGATCGTCGCGGTGCTCAACTCGGCCATCGCCATCTACTACTACCTGAACCTGGTCCGCCACGCCTATACCCGTGACGCGCCCGTCAGCGCATCAGGCGACGTTCAGACGGTTCCCAACCCCGGCCTGCTCTGGGGTGGACTGCTCGCAGCCGCCGTGCTCTGGCTCGGCGTCGCGCCGGGGACGATCTTCACCATGGCCCAGGTCGCTGGTACTGCTCTGTTGCCGTAATTCTCCGAACTGATCCGTAACTGACTCTTAACCCTTGAAGGAGGTGTCCTTGTGAGCAAATATTTCATTAAGACAAACCAGAACCGCTGTATTGGGTGCAAGGCCTGCGAGGTCCATTGTCAGGCCAAGAACCGACTCACGCCGGACATGAAGTTCGGCCAGCTCATCTCCGTCGGGCCGATACGCCGCAAAGGCCTGCCCAAGATTCTGAGCATGTTCATGCCGTGTTTTCACTGTGAAAAACCCTGGTGCGTCGCGTCTTGCCCCACCGGGGCCATGACCCGCCGCGACAAGGATGGCATCATCTATGTTCAGGAAGAACTCTGCGTCGGCTGCAAGGCCTGCATCATCGCCTGCCCCTGGAAAGTTCCGCAGTGGGACGATGCCAGCGGTCGGGCCTTCAAGTGCGACTTCTGCATGGACCGTGTGGACCAGGGTCTGAACCCCGCCTGCGTCACCGGATGTACGGCCCACGCGCTGGACTTCAAGCGTCCCAACGTGGCTTCTCGTGAAACCAGGGAAGAGTATGGCAAAGGGGTTTTGATGAACAGGCTGAAGGATCGATAGCAGCACGCAGATTTTTAACAGCGACTGTTCAGTGAAGAATCAACCACCACAATTTAACGTAAAAGAGAGGAAGATGTATGCACAAAAAACTGGTTCTCGTACTGGCGTTGCTCATTGCATTCGGTGCGATTTCCATCGTCGCCGAAACATCCTGGGCTCAGGTGTCCAACCTCCAGGAGGCCATTGACGCTGCTCCCAGAGGCACGGAACGGGGCGAAATCGATCCCGCCGCGCCCCTCGGCTATCTCGGCATTCCGGGCGGTCCGCAGATCAACCTGATCCTGGCCTTCATCTGGGCCATCTGGGTCGGCTGGATTTTCTCCACCGTGGGCGCATTCGGCGGGATCATGGCCGGCGTCGGACACATCACGGTCTACGGGCTGGGCAACTATGCCGGTACGTTCCGACAGACCGCCCCGACCATCAACAGGGCCGTCACGGACTCCATCCGCGTCTCCAACCAGTTCATGGTCGGAACCAGTGCTCTGATCTCCTCCATCAACTACTACAAGATGGGCCGGCTCGTGTTGCCGGTGGCTGCGGCCCTGGCAATCGGCTCCATCGCTGGAAGCTATCTGATTCCCTTGCTGACAGCCGGTAAAGTATCCTTCCGCGATTATGTCGGGTACTTCGGAATCTTCGTCTTGTTCCTGGGCTGCTATATGCTCTACGAAACCACGCCGCGCGGTGCGGCCGGCAAGAAAAAGGCCAAGCAGGCCGCGGACGCTTTTGAATCCACGATGAAAAAGAAACGATCCGGCGAGAAAGTGGACACTAGTGAACTGGGCGTGAAGATGACCACCTTCTCGGTGTCCCGGATCGCGTTCACCTTCTACGGCGTCGAATTCTCCTTCAATCCCTTGTTTCCGGTTCTCGGCGGCTTCGTCATCGCGGCCATCGCGGCCTTCCTGGGCGTGGGCGGCGGGTTCATGCTCGTGCCCTTCCTGACCAGCGTCACCGGCCTGCCCATGTACCTCTCCGCCGGCACGTCCGCCCTGGCCGTGCTCATCGGGATGATCACCAGCATCCTGAGCTATCTGCAGCAGGGCGTTCTTGTTCACTGGCCGCTCATCGGCACCCAGCTGGTGGGCATTGTCGTCGGCTCCATGGTCGGTCCGTACACTTCCCAGTACATCCCGGACAAATGGCTGAAACGCGTGTTCATCGTCCTGGCCTTCTACGTCGGTCTGGACTTCATGGCCCGCGGCTTTCTGGGCAAGAACATCATGACCATGTTCTTCGGCTAGATCGACAACCTTCTTGGAGAAAAAGGCTGGCGGCTACCGTCAGCCTTTTTTTTCCCTTCAATCTGGGATATGTAATCCTCTATGCAAGAAATTCACGAAATCCTCGGCTCCATCCATCTCTGGCTGGATGCCTTCCTCATCTCCGCCTTTCGCCTCCTTTCCAATCCCGTCAGCGGTTTTTTCTTCGGCACATTTATTTTGACCGTCTGGTGTACCCTGGTCGGCGAGCTGACCTCTCTCGGGGTCGGGCGCATGAACCGTAAGTATATCAAGAAATTGGAACAGGAGTCCATCCGCCTGCACAACCTTTCCGTGAAGGCGATCATTCACAAGGACAAGGAGAGCTACCGGGCCTGCAACAAGATGGCCAATGAAGCCTGGGGCAAGTACTTTTTCGCCACCATTTCCCAGGGCGCGGCTTCGGTCTGGCCCGTGCCCTTCGCCCTGGCCTGGATGCACACCCGGTTCGCGGCCGTTGAATTCGAACTGGCCTATCCCATCCCCCTGCTGCCCGAGGTGGTGGGCTATCCGGCCGTGTTCATCCCCATGTACATCCTGGTCCGGATCTGCTTTGCCAAGCTCAAACCCTGGCTGCCCTTTTTCCATGGCGACGACGCGCCCAAACTGCGCCGTCCAGGGCAGGAAGAGGAAAAAATGATTACCTGGGCGGACGTGGACAAGCACAAAGGGTTGCCGGGTTGATCGCTTCGCCGACGTGCTCTCGCAACCGTCCTCCCTACCCCAAGGTTCCGCTGTCGCAGCGGCCACGTTCCGCCGGAGGCCCCGTAATGCCCAGACATCAGCTGATGATCCTGCCCGTCTTGTTGTTTCTTTTCTTCCTGACGGCGTGTGGCGATCAGCCAGAACCCGTCAAAGTAGACTTGACCTTGCGCGAGGAACAGGCATCCGGAGAGCGCCAGCCGGTGATCACCTATGCCTATCTGCCCCAGTTCTCGCATACCGTTTCCTTCGAGCGGCATCACAAGCTGGTCCAGTATCTCTCTGAAACCACGGGACTGAACATCCAGCAGATCTTTCCTGAAACCTTCCATGAGCACATGCTCATGGTCGCCCAAGGCAAGATCGACATTTCCTACGCCAACCCCTTTGTCTACGCCCTGACAGCGGAGCATTCAGGCGCCAAGGTTTTCGCCAAGATCGTGGAGCCCCGCGGCGAAGCAACCTTTGGGGGTCTGATCATCGCCCGGGCGGACAACCCGGACATCCGCACCCTGCAAGACTGTCGAGGCAAACGCTGGATCGCCGTGGACCAGTTCTCAGCAGGAGGCTATCTGTTCGGCCTCGGTCACTTCATGGATAACGGTATCCGGCCCGAGGACTTTGCGGAAATCGTCTTCGCTCCTGGACCGGGCGGCAAACAGGAAAGCGTCATCCTCGGCATCTACGCCGGGCGCTACGACGTGGGCACGGTTCGTGAGGGTGCGTTGGAACTACTGAAGGACAAGATCGACCTGGACCAGATCACCATTCTGGCCCGCACCCCGCGCTACCCGGGCTGGAGCTTTGCCGCCCGGGCCGGATTGGCTGACGAGGTTGTCCGGGACATCAAGGAGGCCATGTTCGTCCTGGACATCGCTGACCCGGAACACCGCCTGATCCTGGAAAGCGCGGCCATGCGCGGCATCCTCCCGGCCACCCCCGAGGACTTCGACCCCGTGCGCGAGCTGGTCCGGCGGGCCGGGCTGGAATAGCCGCCGACGGGGTCGCCCTCAGTCCGTTGAAAAACGCCCAATTGCTGCGTCGCTGCAATTGTTTTTGCCAACAAAGGACTTTTCCAGCACTCAGCCATGCACGCCGTTCTCCAGTACCTTTCCCGCCTTTCCTTCCAGACCAAGATCAATCTCGGCCTGGCCCTGATCATCGTCTGTTTCGGCCTTCTCCTGGGGGCCATCAACTACGCGGTCAGTTCCAGGGCCGTGCTTCGGGAAGCCCTGCTCCGGGGTGAAGTGCTCTCCGTGAACCTCTCGGCCCGCTCCACGGAGTCCATCCTGTCCATGAATTTCCTGCGACTGACCAACCTGGTGACCGAAATGGTGGACAGGGACGACCAAAAGGACCTGATCTACGCCTTCATCGTCGACCGCCACGGCCAGGTCATGGCCCACACCTTTCGCGACGGGTTTCCCGTGGCCCTGCTCCAGGTCAATCAGGTGGAGGACCACCGGCCCTTCGCCATGCGCTTTCTGGATACCGGGCGGGAACGGCTGTACGACTTCGCCGCGCCGGTGATGGTCGGAACCTCGCGGCTGGGCACGGTGCGCATTGCCTTGTCCCACACCACCATCAAGGCGGCCATCGACCGCCTGATGTGGATCAACCTGGCCGCCACCGCCGGGGCGACCCTGTTGGCCCTGATCGGCGGAAGCTTCTTCGCCCGCACCGTGACCCGACGGATCAACGCATTGCGCCACTCCGCGGAGCAAGTGGTCAAGGGCAACCTGGATGTGCAGATCAGCCCCGCTCCGGGCAGGAACTGCTGGGAAATCATGAACTGCAAGGAGCAGCGTTGCCCGGCCCACGAAGACCGTCTGCGCCGTTGCTGGTACCTCGCCGGAACCTTTTGTCCGGACTGCTCCCCGGGCAGCTTTCCGGAAAAGCTCGACGACTGCCGGAACTGTCCGGTCTACCGCCGCAACGCCGGCGACGAGATCCAGAGCCTGGCCGAATCCTTTGACTTCATGGCCCTGACCTTGAAGAACCACATCGAGGAACTCCGCCGTTCCGAGCGCAACCTGGCCCGACAAAAACAGCTGTTGAACACCATTCTGGACGTCACTCCGGACATGGTCACCCTCCAGGACGAAGAGCTGACCTATCTCGCCGTAAACAAGGCCTTTTTTCGCCATGTGGGCCGGGAGGAGTCCGAGATCATCGGCAGTACGGACTTCGACATCTTCAGCGACGAGCAGGCGGACCGAAATTTTCACGAAGACATGCAGATCCTGCTCACCAGCCATCCCCTGTCCAAGGAAATCATGACCCGGGGGAGCAAGGGCAAAAAATGGCACCATGTGGTCAAGGTTCCGGTGGTGGAGAACGACAGGATCATCGGACTCCTGACCACGGCCCGGGACATCACCGTGGTCAAGCAATACCAGGAAAAACTGATCCATTCCCAGAAAATGGAGGACCTGGGACGGCTGGCCGGAGGCGTGGCCCATGAAATCAACACCCCGCTGAGCATCATCCTCGGCTACTCCCAATTGTTGCTCAAGGATTTCCCCACCGACGACCCCGTGGCCCAGGACATCGGGATCATCGAAAAACAGGCCCAGGTCTGCCGCAAGATCGTGGCCGACCTGCTCAGTTTCTCCCGAACCACGGAACAAGCCGCCCAGCCCATGGACATCAACGACTCGCTGCGGGAGGTGTCCGCGTTGGTGGAGCACATCTTCAGGCAGAACCGGATCGTCATCAACCTTCGTCTGGACGATCGGATTCCGCCCATTTCCGGGGACAAGGAGCGCCTGAAACAGGTCTGGATAAATCTGTTCAACAACGCGGCGGACGCCATCGGGATGGACGGATGCATTTCCGTCACCTCCAAGCTCTGCGCCCATCGTCGCCGGCTGGTGGTGGCCGTGGCCGACACCGGCGGCGGGGTGGCCGAGGACGACCTGGACAAGATCTTCGAGCCGTTTTTCACCACCAAGCCCGTGGACAAGGGCACGGGCCTGGGGCTCTCCGTGACCTTCGGCATCATCAAGGACCATGGCGGCCGGATCAGCGCCATCAGCCCGGTGCCCAGCGAATACGTGGACGTCACCCCGAACTGCTCCGGCTATTCCGGACCGGGAACGGTCTTTTTCGTGGAGCTGCCTCTGGAAGGCAACGAACTCCCCCCGGACGAGTGCATTGAAATTCCCAAAAAGGAGGCATGATGGCCGAAATTCTGGTTTTGGACGACGTCTTGGACGTGGGCGTGATGCTGCGTCGCATCCTGACCCGCAAGGGCCACCAGGTTCATGTGTTCAGCGACGAGGAGCCTGCCTTGGAGCATGCCCGCAAAAACCCGGTGGACATGGCCATCCTGGACATCAAGCTGAAGAAGATGAGCGGCGTGGAAGTCCTGGATGAGCTGAAAAAAATCAACCCGAAGATCCGGGTGATGATGCTCACCGGCTACCCCACCCTGGAAACGGCCAAGGAGGCCTTACAGTTGGGAGCGGACGAGTACTGCGTCAAACCCATCGACATCGACGAACTGGAAGAGAAAACCGCCGAGATTCTGGCCAAGGGGTGAGGGGAGGTGCTGAAGATGCTGAAGAATGCGGTTGCTAGGGTGCGTAATCGCTTTCCCGCACTGGCAAGCCCTTATCGCTCAGTATCCGAGCAATGTGTTGCCTAACCTTTTTTGCGAGGGCAATCGCGAAGAGGGCTTCTGATTTGCTGACCTCGTCGTCCAGGCCAGGATATCGTGTCGTAACGGCAAACGGGGTCAACGCATCCGCATCCTGCAACGTTTGGAAGATGTCGTCGCCGCAGAGACGAATCAATTTCCTTATGTTGTGGGTGTATGGAAAGTCGATGTCGCTGAAGACCAAAAAAGCCTTGATGTACTTTTCAGCGCACTGTTGCGCGTGATAGGCTATGAGACGGTACGGACACCCACTGGCAAGCCGCAGGGCGTGTTCGGCCAATCGAAGGTCTTCCTCGGCAAAGTGCATCCACTTGCGAGCCTTTTCAGCCAACATATTTTCAGACTCGTTCATAAATGACCCTGCCATGGCCCCCGGCATGTCGGGCTATGGTGCCTGGAATGCGTTTTTCAATCTCGTACTCATCAGGAGTGAGAATCATCACATCCACGGCATGTTGCACATCGTCAAGCGCCCTGTTCATCTCGACCATCATTTGCCTTCTTTTGCCGCGAAGATCCGTGATGACCAGCAGATCGACGTCGCTCTTCTCATCCGCGGCCCCAGCGGCCTGGGATCCGAACAGTATGATTTTCGACAACTGGAAGCGAGAACTCAGCTTGTCCCGGATATGGAGTAGTTCTTGCTCGGTCACGGTGGTCGCCATGTGATGCCCTTGCCTGATTGGTTGATCATTTTTATGGCAATTTCATTCATTATCGAAGTAGAGTCAATCCTTTCGCTGCAACGCTCCAGCGCGGAAACGATACCCCTCTCAATGCATTTCTGCCAGCACCCAACAAAATCAAGGAACCACCATGGCTCTTGCATCCATCAAGCGCTGGGCTGAACGGGTCTTTACCCCGGATGAGGCGGTGCGCCGCCAATTCAGCCTGTTTCGCGAGTTGCTGCATGAAGACAAGCTCTGCCTGAAAGCCATTGCCCGCCTGGAAGAAATCGGCCGGGAACCGATTTTGGTCGACTGGTCACGGGTGGAACTGCTGACGCGTCACCTTCTGGACGATATGGACCGACTGGCGGACCGACTCCAGGGCATGGCCCCGGACGGCTACCCGGGCCTTGCCCCGGCTTGCGGGCGCATCCGCGAGGAGATTGAAATCCTGCTTGGCCGGGAAGACTGGCGAACGGAAGGGCCGTACGTGCTGCATCTCGAAAAAGGCCCCGCCACGGAGGGCGACCACGAAGTCATGGGCGGCAAGGCCCGTGGGCTGGCCCGGATCATCGCCCAAACTGAAATTCCGGTGCCCCCGGCCCTGGTGGTTACCACCAACGCCTACCAGCGCTTTCTGGAGTCCAACGGGCTACGAGAGATGATTCGCAAGAAGCTCCTGACCCTGGACTTTCGCCGACCCGAACGCCTGGAGCGGATCGCGGCCCGGATCCGGGAAGTTATCCTCCAGGGCGACGTTCCCGAGGACATGACAGAGGAGATCGAAACGGCCCTGGACCGGCTCAGCGCCCAGGCCAAAGCCCTGTCCGGAAGCACCGGCAAGACGCCGGTGGAACTGCTACTCGCCGTACGTAGCAGCGCCTTGGCCGAGGACGGCGACGCCTCTTTCGCCGGGCAGTACGCCACGCGACTCAACGTCTCCCGCCGGGATTTCTGGTCCGCCTACAAGGACGTCCTTGCCGGGAAGTTCACTTCCAAGGCCCTGACCTACCGCCTGCACTACGGACTGAGCGACGCCCAGACGGCCATGGCCGCGCTGGTTCTGCCGATGGTCGAGGCCAAAGCCAGCGGCGTGGTCTACAGCCGCGACCCGCTGGACCTGTGCAAGGGCGCCTGTCTGGTGATCTCCGCCGTGGCCGGGGCGGGAAGCAGATTGGTGGACGGCAGCGCGGTTCCGGACACCTTTCTGGTCTCCCGCCAGGATCCGGCCCGTTTTCTGGCCAAGCAGGCCGCTCCGGAACAGGACGACCGCCCCCTGCCCACCTTGCGACGCGACGAACTCTGCCTGGACGACGCCTCCGCCACGACCCTGGCCCGGTGGGGCTTGGAACTGGAGCAGGTCTTCGGTTGTCCCCAGGACATCGAATGGGCCCAGGATCACTCCGGCAACCTGATGATCCTTCAATCCCGCCCGATCCACGTCACAGCCACGGGGGAAGACAACGACAGCGCTCCGTCGGGAGTCATGGACGAGGCGGACCGCGCCACCCCCCAGCCCTCGGACCACGTGGCCTCGATCCTGGACCTGGGCACTCCGGCCAGCACCGGGGTCGCTTCGGGCCGGATACACCGCATCACTTCGGAAGCGGACCTGGACGCCGTGCCCCAGGGGGCCGTGGTCCTTGCTCCGGGCATTCCGCCCTCCCTGGTCCAAATCGTCCACAAGGCGGCCGGCGTGATCGCCGAGCAGGGCGGCAAAGCCAGCCATTTCGCCTCCGTGGCCCGGGAGTTCGGCCTGCCGGTGATCGTCGGTATCGGCAGCGGGGCCGCGATCCTGGAACAGGACCGCCTGGTGACCATGGACGCCCACCGCGGCGTGGTCTACGACGGCGAAGTCCGGGAGCTGCTTCAATGGCAACAAAAGCAGCGGGCCAAGCCGCCCACACCCTTCCAGCGACGGATGGCCCCGCTGCTCAAGCTGATCGCGTCCCTGAATCTGACCGATCCGGAGGCCGATACCTTCACCCCGGAGCACTGCCGCAGCGTGCACGACGTGGTCCGGTTCGTTCATGAGCACGGCACCCGGGAAATGTTCTCCCTGATGGACGTCAAGGGCCGGGGCATGCGCCGAGCTAAGCCGCTGGAAAGCGAGATTCCCATCGTGATGCACGTCCTGGACCTGGGCGACGGGCTTCACGCCGGGGCCGAGAACGAGCGCGCCCTGACCCTGGAGCACGTCCATAGCGGGCCGATGCTGGCCGTGTGGGCCGGACTGACGGACAAAGACGTGGCCTGGTCCGAAGGGCTACTGCATCTGGACTGGGAACGCTTCGATCAGGTCAGCGGCGGCATCTTCAGCCTCAAGTCCTCCCTTTTAAGCAGCTATGCCCTGCTGGCCCGCCACTACGCCCACCTGCTACTGCGCTTCGGCTACCATTTCGCCGTGCTGGACTGCCTGGCCGGAGAACGGGCCGAGGAAAACTACATCCAGTTCCGGTTCAAGGGCGGAGGCGGAGCCGACGATAAAAAAGCCTGGCGCCTGGAGATGATCCGGGCCGTGCTCCGGGCCTTTGACTTCCAGGTCCGAATCCGGGAAGACCTCCTGGAAGCCAAATGCACCCGCCAGGACCAGCGCCGCACCGAGCTGCGGCTGAACATCCTGGGGTACCTCCTGGGACGCACCCCTCTGCTGGACATGGCCCTGGAAAGCCGCGAACATGCGCTACGCTTGGCTGAGGAGATGCGGACCAAATGGAGCCGGCCCGAGGAGCGATCATGAGCGAGACAGGAGCATACCCCCTCTACTGGGTCACCCCGAACCTAGCCACCGGACCGGCTCCCATGTCCTACGACCACCTGGACCATCTCCGGGCCGAAGGCGTGGATGCTATTCTGAATCTGTGCGCCGAATACTGCGACCTGCACGACATCGAATTCAAGCAGGGCTTCGAGGTCCACTATCTGCCCATCGAGGACGAGGAAGCACCCCAACTCCAGGCATTGGAAGAAGCCCTGGCCTGGCTGGACGAGGCCATCTACCTGGGCAAGAAGGTCTACGTCCATTGCCGCCACGGCATTGGGCGGACCGGAACCGTCATCTCGGCCTACCTCCTGCGGCGAGGCCTGGGCAGCAAGCTGGTCAAGCAGAAGATCAAAAAGCTGCGCTCCCAGCCGGCCAATTTCGATCAATGGTGGCTGGTGCGCAAAATCGGCAAGAAGGAAGGCCGACTGACCATACGGGAACCCTCTCTGGAATGGAAGTCCCTGGTGGACCTGAGCCCGTTCTTCGCGGACCATGAAGCCCTGCTTTTCGAGATCGACAATCGCCTGCGGGAGCAGGGCGTCGACGCCCTCTGCGGGGCCGACCATGCCGTGTGCTGTTCACGCTGCGACGTGGAGGTATCCCTGGTCGAAGCGGCCCATCTGACGCACCATTTGAACCGGAAAATGCATAGCGCCCAACGGTTGGAGGTCATCAAGCAGTGCGGAGAGATTTCCAGGGCCTGTCGCGCCCTTCGCAAGCGCTCCAGAGAGCAAGGCGAGATCGACACACGGCTCAGCGCTCCGCAAGGTCACATCTGTCCGCTGTCCAGAGACGAACGCTGCCTGATTTTTTCCTCTCGCCCGCTGTCTTGCCGGTTTTCCGACCTGCCGGAAACCTCCTCCGAAATCGCGTTCATCAAGCACTGCCAAGACCGTACCGAGGAATTGTCCCAGGGGCTGTTCCTGGCCCTGGCCGGAAAATTTCCCCACCGCAAACACCTCTCCTTTCCTCTGATCGACGTGGTTTCCGGGAGGTTCATCCAGTCTTTTTTTCATCTGTTGTCCGGCCAGAACGCAGTGCCTGATGCCGGAACGAGCCAGACTGGAAGGATTGAACAGCCTCTTCCAGGCAGCACGCTCACGAGCCAGGGGGAATAGAATTAGGCGACGTTCATTTCCCTGATCTACCTGATCTACCTGATCTACCTGATCAGAGCACCCACCAAGGAGCTACTCGGCCCACAGCAATTCCACGTCCAACGTCCAAGAACCCGGAATTGCTGGAGTAAGCAGAAAATCTGTATCAATCCAGCTCTAGATTTACAGAGCGCACAGTTTTCAGCCATCATGACATCCCTTCCTCAACGTTCAGAGATGCTTCAGGTAGGACGCACCGAGATTGTTCATCTGCCTCTCAATTTGCCGAGTTCTTTGCTGCATGTACCCGGAAGGGGCAACGATGCTGAACCTTTTTGGATTGGGCAACACGGCGGCCATGAGCGCAGCCTCTCTCCTGGTCAGCTGAGAAGGCTCCTTACCGAGGAATATCACTGCCGCTGATTGCACCCCATAGACGCCGTCCCCAAACTCCGCGATGTTGAGATATATTTCCAGAATCCGTCTCTTGGACCAGAGCATCTCCATCAATAACGCAAACCAAGCTTCAAAACCTTTGCGCACAAAACTTTGGCCTTCCCACAGAAAAAGATTCTTGGCTGCCTGCTGTGTTATAGTGCTGGCTCCACGAATTCGCCCTTTGGTTCGCCTTTCTTCCAGAGCGTCACTAATGGATTGAAAATCAAACCCTCTGTGGTGTGGAAACTTCTGGTCCTCAGACGCAACCACGGCAAGGCCCATGTGCGGCGATATGAACTCCCAGTCTACCCATTGGTAATGGATTCGTGCAGACTTTTCCTGCTGAAACAAGCCGTCCAATTGTCTTTTGACCATGAACGCACTGGTTGGGGGAGGAACAAAGCGAAGAATTCCTATCAGGAAAACTGAAACGATCACCAAGGTAAAAACCGTAAACGCAACCATTCGTACGATAAATTTAGCGAGAATTAGCCGCCTCTTCGCTTTTGAGCTTGTTTTTCTTGATTTATTTCTTTTAAACATTTTCAAAACTTGATTATTTGTCGATTGCTGCAGCTCACCGAATCGCCAGCCAACCCGTGAACGTCTTCCGGAGCCAGGGATTATCAAAACCAGGACGTGCCAGGCAGGACGAGCCGCATGGCGTTCCTTGACCTTCAGCCAGCCGTCTTCTAGGGAAAGCTCGCTTGTTACCACCCTGATGCGCATGTCGTTTCCGTGAAACCATAACGTTGAAAAACTCCCAATTGCTGCGTCGCGGCAAAAAGTTCAAACTCTCACGTATCAATAAATACGCTTCGACCTTGATTCGATTGCCAGGATGGCAAATTGATAATGTGGCGAAGCCACAGCCCGTAGGGGCCGGACACAGGACGTGTCCGAATAGCTTTTTCTTGAACGGACTGCCGACAAAGGACGTTTTCAACACTCAGATAAAGGAGAAATATTTCATGGGATTTTTCAGTTCCTCTTCGCAAATATCGCGTTTTGCCCTGCCTAGCCTGGATGTCGCTGACTTCAAGGAAAGGCTGACCGCCTTCGCTTTCCAGGATATCGAGAAATCAGCCGAAGAACTTTCCGTCGGCTGGACCTCCATCGATGACATGGACGATACGACGTTCGCCCTGACCCCGATTCAGAAGGGGGTGCTGTACACCTGGGCCTTGCGCATCGATACGCGCAAAGTCAAGCCCGCTGTGTTGAGCCGTCTGGCCAAGAAACGCATCACGGAAGAAGCCGACCGGGAGGGCAAGGCCGTGCCCAAGGACCGGCGTCAGGAGATCAAGGAACAGACCAAGCTGCACCTGCTGATGAAGACCCAGCCCGAGGCCCGGACCATCGACGTGCTCTACGCTCCGCAGGAAGAGGTGGTCTATTTCTTCTCCAACAACAAGTTCGCGGTGGAAACCTTCACCGAGCTTTTCGAGCAAACCTTCGGAGTGGAACTGGAACGCCTGACTCCAGCCTGGCTGGCCAGACGCCTGGCGGGTCAAAAACGGGCCGAAGAGGTGTTCGAGGCTGGCATCGACGCCTATGACGCCCCTTTGCCGACCACAGTCCCCTCGTTGTTCCTGGCCCACTTGTTGCGCACAGCCGTGGATGGCGGGTCCATCAACGGGGTGCACCTGGAGTCCGGCGGGAAAGTGGCTTTGGAAAAGCTCGTCGGCGACGGTCTGGAAAAATGCACGGTCTCCGGCTGGCAGGGCGAACCCATGGATGAACTGCTCATCGCCATGGCCGACGCCAAGCGCATCTCAGCGGCCAACCTGACCCTGAACGACGAAAACACCCAGGAATCCTGGTCGGCCAGCGTGAGCGCAAACTTCGAGATGAACGTCAAAACGCCCAAGGTCGATGTTCAGGACAAGGAAGACCTGGACGGAGTATTTCTGGAAAAATTCTTCCTGGTCGAACGGTTCTTTCAGATGTGGGACGACCTGTACAAGGAGTTTCTCGCTGCCTGGACCCCGGCCCTGGAAAGAGAGATCGCTGCATGGGCAAATCGATTAGCGCCGGGCAAGCAGGATGAAGGTAAGGAAGTAGGAGCAACTCCGGACACCCGTGCAGTATAGGGCACAGCGTCGGCCATCGTCGGAAAGCCGAGTACGCCGGAGGTGAAGTGGACCCCATTCTTTGGACAGGAGTTGGACAAAATACTTCCAGCATTAAAAAAGGGTTTGCGATTTTCATCGCAAACCCTTGATTTTTTTTTCCTGGAGCCGACGAGGAGATTTGAACTCCTGGCCTGCTGATTACGAATCAGCTGCTCTACCAACTGAGCTACGTCGGCGTTGGTGGTGGTGTATTCAAAAAGCCAGCAAGTCGCGACTGTGGATATGCTCCTTGCCGGTTTTTTTCGTCTCTTCCCGGAAGCGGTCCGGCGATCATCGGGGTGGCCGGACCGAGGCGGGGATTACAGTTCTTCTTGAAGATCCTCAAGCATTTTCTGGATCTCTTGCAGCTTGGACTGCTGAGCCTGCGTTTCCACCTGGGTGCTCAGGTAGTTGATCTTATTCGCGGACTCGGTGAGCATGCTGGAGAGAACCACACGCTTGGCTTCCTTGGGCAGGTCCTTCAGGCTCTCAACCAGGGCTTCCATTTCGCCTTCCAAGTCGGCCATCTGGCCCTGAACCGCGACCAACTCTTGCTTCACGCCTTGAACTTCATCCAGCTTTTCGGTCACGCCGGTGATGCTCTGCTGCTGGGAGAAATAGAGAATGACCATCAGGACGACGGCCAACAGGGCGACGAACAGGGCGGCCTTGCCCAGATCACTGCCGGTTTTCATTTCGAAAGCTTCTTCGTCGATAGGTTTGTAACCAGCCTTGGGGGCTTCGGCTGTTGAAGCGGCTTGATGTTCCGCGGCACTCATTGAGATCCTCCTTATTCCATTGTTGATGAGACGGGGTCCGTAACCGTTTTGCGCTCAGTACTCAAAGATTGGTCGTTTATCAAGCAGCCAGGGCGAAATCACTCTTGTTCGGGCGGCTCCAGGTCAATCCGGGGACCGCGGGAATCATGCCCAGGCGGCGAACGAAATCGCCGAACAACACCAGTCCGGCCTGCTCTTTCGGGCCGAACGTATAGCGAATGCACTGCCAATATTCCTGTAAATCCTTCACGGTCAGCCAGTCCGGCCGTTCCAGCCGGGCGGCCAGCGGAAAAGGGTCAGCCCGAAATTCCCGAGACGCCGCGTAGAGCGCCTCGGCGGCGCACGTTAAAAGATGTTCGACACTGGGTGACAGATTGCGCCGAACCATCCAGACTCCGAAAACAAAGGGGAGGTTCGTGAACGCTCGCCACGCCTGACCGAGGTCGATCAAATGCCATCCTCGCGGCGGATCGCAATGCAGCCGCAAGGCGAAGTCTCCTATTTCCAGAAACGGCATACCATTGTCCAGCTCTTGACCGGGGTGCCGCTCGACCCATTCCGGCTCCGGCCATTGCCAGTGAAACCGCCATAAAACCCGCAGCAACGCCGTGGAACTTGCCGATGCGGAGGAAAGCCCCACCCGGAGCCCGGATGCCAAACGTTTCGGCATTTCCGAAACCGGAAACGGGCAGGCCAGCAGGACGCTGCGGACCGGCCCGTCGGAACTGATACTCAAGTCGGGCAGCAAGGTGTATCTGTCCGCCCGGGACAAGTATTCAAAAGAGGAAGAGGGCGCGACGTCAAGTCTTGCTTCAGCCAGGGCCTTGTTCAGGTCCGCGGGATGTCCGGCCACGATCCGGGTCAGGGCCTGTGTTTCGGGATCCAGGCGCTGCTGAAGCCCGTGAAACAGGGGCCAGACGTTCAGGTAGTCGATCCGTCCGATGCGGAGCATGGCCTTCTTCCTCTCGCCGTCGGCCCCGCCCCGCAGCGGGCGAAGGCCGAGGCCGACGGGAGATCGGGCTAGGGCAGTTGGGACAGCAGGGTGTCCTTGATGGAGTCGATGCTGCCTTCGCCGTTGAGTTCAATGTAGTTGGTCTGCCCCTTGGCGGCCAAATCCTTGTAGAAATACGCCGCGGCCAGGGTGCCGGTGGTGGTGTCGTAGTAGATGTCGTGCCGTTTGTTGATGGCGCCTTCATCCTGGTCGTCGGCCCGGGCCTTCAGGTCGCCGCCGCAGACGCGACACTTGTCGCCGTCGGGCTTGATGGCGTCGATGAAGATGTTGTTGGGGTGGTTGGGATCGTTGGCGCAGAGGCGACGCCCCATGATCCGATTCTTGGCCGTTTCGCGGGGAAGCAGTATCTCCACGACGTAGTCCAGCTTCATGCCGGCCTGCTGCAGGGCTTCCCAAAGCTTCTGGGCCTGGACCATGTTCCGGGGAAAGCCGTCCAGCAACCAGCCGTCTTTGCCCTGGGTCTTCAGGGTCTCCAGGACCATGGGAATGGTCACGTCGTCCGGGACCAGGTCGCCGCGGTCGATAAATTCCTTGGCCTTCTTGCCCAGGTCCGTGCCCTTTCCGATGTGCTCCCGGAAAATGCCGCCGGATTCGATGTGCGCCAGACTGTACTTCGATTTGATCAGGGACCCCTGGGTGCCCTTTCCACTGCCGTTGGGACCAAACATCAAAATATTCACGCCACAATCCTCCTTGTGATAAAAGTTACAAGGCGATACCTTGACCTCCGTCAGCTGTCAATGTCAATGAACCGGGTCGCCAAACTTACCCCATTGATTGATTTTTCTTTTTCGCGATTACGAATCCATCTTGCGGACATGCTTCTCGTCCGTCGCCAATCCATACCGTTCCAGGGAGAATACCAACCATGCCCCACGATTTCACGTTGCTCAAGGAAACCTTCATCACCGAACTTCAGTCCCGGGCCTTTCTGTATCGCCACGACCGAACCGGGGCCAGACTGTTGTCCCTGGTCAATAACGACGAGAACAAGGTTTTCGGGATCAGTTTTCGGACCCCGCCGGCCGACTCCACCGGGGTGGCGCATATCCTGGAGCATTCCGTGTTGTGCGGGTCGCGCAAATACCCCGTGAAGGAGCCGTTCGTCGAGCTGCTCAAAGGCTCGCTGCAAACTTTTTTGAACGCCTTCACCTATCCGGACAAAACCTGTTATCCCGTTGCCAGCCAGAACAGCAAGGATTTTTACAACCTGATCGACGTCTATCTGGACGCGGTCTTTCATCCCCGTCTGACCCCGGAGGTCTTCGGCCAGGAGGGCTGGCATTACGAAGTGGACGCGGACGGAGCCTTGTCCATCCAGGGCGTGGTCTATAATGAAATGAAGGGCGCCTACGCCTCCCCCGACGGCCTGCTGTCAGAATACTCCCAGCAATCACTTTTTCCGGACACCACCTACGGACTGGATTCCGGAGGCAACCCGGAACGCATCCCGGAGTTGACCTTCGAGCAATTTCTCGACTTCCATCGGCGCTACTATCATCCTTCCAACGCGTTCATTTATTTTTCCGGGGACGACGACCCGGATCGTCGATTGACCCTGATCAGCGAAGCCTTGCGCGAGTTCGACCGCCTGGAGGTGAATTCCCACGTTCAGCGCCAAGCTCCATTTACCGCGCCGACCCGTCAAACCCGTGGATATCCGGTCAGCGCCGGGGAAAAGAGCGACGGTCAGGCCATGCTCACCCTGAACTGGGTGGTGGGAGACGCCCTGGACGTGCGCGACGCCTTGGCCTGGCAGATTCTGGAATTCCTGCTGGTGGAGATGCCCTCCTCGCCCTTGCGCAAGGCATTGATCGACTCCGGCCTGGGCGATGATCTGGCCGGGGTCGGTCTGGAGGCGGAGCTGCGCCAGCTTTATTTTTCCACGGGTCTGCGAGGGATGCGGGTGGAGGACGCCGACCGGGTGGAGAGCCTGATCCGGGAGACACTGGCAGAGCTGGTTCGCGACGGCGTCCCCGCGGATCTGATCGAGGCGGCCCTGAACAGCGTGGAGTTCCGGTTGCGCGAGCGCAACAGCGGACGCTTTCCACGTGGCTTGGCGGTCATGCTTCAGTCCTTGATCCTCTGGCTGCACGACGCCGACCCCCTGGAAGGGCTGGCCTTTGAAGCGGATCTGAAGCGGCTGAAGGAGGATCTCCTGTCCGGGAAACGCATCTTCGAGACCATGATCCAGGACCGACTGCTGGACAATCCGCACCATGGCATCGTGCTCCTGACGCCGGACCCCGCACTGGGCGAAAGAATGCGCCGGGACGAGGAAGCGCGGCTGGCCGAGGCCCGGGCCTGCCTGGACGCGGCGGGTTTGGAGGCTGTTCGGCGACAAACGGAAAAGCTCAAAGCCTGGCAGGAAACTCCGGATTCGCCGAGGAGTTTGGCGACCATTCCGGGGCTGACCCGGGCCGATCTGGACCACTCCGGCAAGCACATTCCGCGGGCCGACCTGGACTGGGACGGCTGCCGCGTCCTGTTTCACGACCAGTTCACCACCCGCATCGTCCACCTGGAACTGGGGCTGGATCTGCGTCGTTTGTCCCCGGAAGACCTGCCCCACGCCGCCCTGCTGGGCAAGGTTCTGGTGGAGATCGGCACGGAAAAGGAAGATTACGCCGCCCTGGCCACCCGGATCAGTCGCAAAACCGGCGGGATCTGGCCGGAGTTGTTCACCTCGTCGAAACGCGCCGCGGATGACGATGATCCCGCGGCGTGGCTTTTCCTGCGAGGCAAGGCCATGGACCACGGGGTGGATGAGCTGCTGGCCATTTTCACCGATATGCTGCTGGCGCCGGCCCTGGATGACCGTCGCCGCTTCACCCAGCTCATCCTGGAAGAAAAGGCCGGATTTGAGAGAATGCTCATCCCTCGCGGCCATACCCTGGTCAACACCCGACTGCGGGCCGGTTTTTCCCTCGCGGACCAGGCCGGGGAGCAGATGAACGGCATTTCCTATCTCTTCTTTCTTCGGAAGTTGATCCAGGAAGTCGAAACCGACTGGGAACGGGTCCAAGACCGGTTGCGATCCGTTTTGGGTCGCCTGTTGGACAGGACCTCGATGGTGGTCAACGTGACCACGGAACAGGAGCTTTTCACCGCCATGGAGCCGAAGCTCAAGGGCTTTTTGGACGGTCTACCAAGCCGCGCAACCGTCGAATCACTCAATTCCGCCTGGAAGCTTCTGCCGGCTGAGAAAGGCGAGGCCCTGACCATCCCCGCGCCGGTGAACTACGTGGGCAAGGGAGCACGGGCTCCCAAGGATCTGCCTTGTTCCCTGGGCGCGCTGATGGTGGTGACCCGGTACCTGCGTACAGCGTGGCTCTGGGACCGGATTCGGGTCAAAGGCGGGGCTTACGGCGCGTTTTGCATTTTCGACGCCTTGAGTCGCGGGCTGACCATGGTTTCCTATCGGGACCCAAATATCGTCAAAACCTTGGAGGCCTTCGACACAACGGCCGGCTATCTGCGCACGAATCCCATCGGCGAGGACGAGTTGAACAAGGCCGTGGTCGGGGCCATCGGCGATCTGGACGCTCACCTGCTGCCGGACGCCAAAGGCCATGTCTCTCTGCGCCGCTTTCTGACCAACCAGGACGACGCGTTCCGCCAACGGGTCCGCGAGGAAATCCTGGCTTGCTCCGCGGCGGATTTTCGGGCCGTGGCCGACGTCCTGGACGCCTTCGGCGAACAGGGCCGGGTGGTGGTCATGGGCGGGGAGACGGCCCTCAACGAGGCGGCCGCCTCGCAAACAGGCCGCGACCTGCTCCAGGATTTGCGTACGACCAGTGTCCTCTGATTACGGCATGAGTGGTTCAGCAAGAATGAAGACGTGTTCGATGATTACCCGAGAGACGAGGCACGATCATGCGCCGCCGGTTTTCCACCTTGACTTCATCCGGAGTCCTGCCATAATGCTTTCAGGCAAGTTCTTTTTTACACAATCCCACGAAAAAGGAGGTGAATCACGATGAAAAAGTCTATCATTTCGATTTTGGCCGCGGTTGCTCTGGTGTTCGCATTTGTTCTGCCGAACCTGAACGCCGCCGACGTACCTGGCGACGACTACATGATCCCCAAGCCTGGCGGAGATTATGAGCCGAAGCAGCAATCCATTCCTTTCTCGCACTCCGTGCACGGGGACATTGATTGCTACGACTGTCACCACACCGGAGACGTCAATGAAGGCTGTATGGACGCCGGCTGTCACGACCTGTTCTTCCCGGAGACCCCCGAAGAGCGCAGGGACATCGCCTACTTCGAGAAGGCCTATCACGATCAGTGCATCACTTGTCACCGCGACCTGCGTCAGCAGGAACTGCCCACCGGTCCAGTGGCCTGCACCGGTTGTCACCCCAGGGACTAATCGTTTTCCCTGACGGCTTCCGCAATTCAGGAGGGGCCGCGGTC
Organism: Desulfonatronum zhilinae; assembly: GCF_900182865.1. NCBI lineage: Bacteria > Pseudomonadati > Thermodesulfobacteriota > Desulfovibrionia > Desulfovibrionales > Desulfonatronaceae > Desulfonatronum > Desulfonatronum zhilinae. The sequence continues at coordinate 262,798 of NZ_FXUJ01000002.1, read as the reverse complement.
AGCCGCGGTCCCTCTTGTTTTTTGCGGTGGTCATGGTTTATGCAGACGCTGTCCAAGACGCAACGACCGTCACTTTTGCCAAGGAAGGGACCATGCCCAGTGCCGCCAAAGACGAAATCATCGACCTGACCGACATCGTTGAAGAGGGTCACCCCGAAACGCCGAACCTCAAGACCGCCAAGCCTTCCGCCGCGACGGACGAAACCCTGGACGATCTGGATCTGGAAAGGGAAATCGACCAGATTTTCGCGGACCTTGGCCCCCCCGAGAAGGATGGTCAGGGTGGCGCGTCAGGCAAGAAAGGCGAACCGGACTCGGATACGCTGGACCTGGACGACCTGTTCGAGGACAAGGGCGACCAAGCCCCGGAGGCTTCGGACCAGACTGACGGCATGTCCGCTGGTGAAGATTCGGCCCTGGATTTCGGGGAGGATTTCGAAAAATTATTCGATGAGGACGCCCAACCGAAACAAAAGAATGAACGGGATTCAGACGCGTCCACCGAGGCTGCGCCGCAATCGACGGATGAACCGGACTGGTTGGCGGAACTGGACGGTCTGGGTCTGGACGAGGCCAAGCCCGAAACGGCGAGTGCCCCGACGGCCACTTCAGCTGATGTCTCGCCGGATCCCTCGGATGCCGCGACCGCTGACTCCGAAATGAAGCCTGATACAGACCTTCAGGACGTGCCGGAAACAGATCCGGAGTCAGGCTCGGAACCGGAAACCGCCCTGGAAACGGACCTGGGCACGACCGATGAGGTCCTTGAAGACGTTGCCTCCATTACCGAGAAAACCGCAAACGAGGACCCCGCCTTGGACGAGGCCTCCACGCCCAAGGCAGCCTTGCCTGAATCCGTTTTACAGCGTCTGCAAGAATTTGAAGATCGTTTGGCCGCTTTGGAAAATCGGGAGTCGCCCCAAGTCGACGTCCCTGAACCTGATCTGGACGGCCTGCTGGTCCAAATGGACCAGCGAATAGACGAACGTGTCGGGTCGCGGGTGGACTCCGTGCAACGGACGGTGGACGGCATGGCGGAACAAACGGAGACCGCCGTCGCCAAGCTCGTCGACGCCGAACTGGCCAAACTTTCCGAGTCCATGTCCGCTGAGGTCGAGCAGCGACTGAAAGAACGCCTTGAAGAGAGCTTTGCGGAGCACTTGGAAAAACGGCTGGAAGAATACAAGGCGTCCATCCAGGAGGACATCGCACAAAAGCTTGCTTCCTCATTGGATGAACTGAAACAAGACGACGGCGATCAACCGGAAGACCCGCGAATAGCCGAACTCGCCGCGGGCCAGGATGCGCTCAGGGAACGGATTGAGGAATTGGCCCAGAGTCAGGTCGCTGCCTCCGCCCCGGAGGAAAATCCGGACGAATCACTTGCTTCCACGCTTCAAGAGCGGGAAGACCATCTCGAAGCGCGCCTTTTGGAGACGATCCGTCAAGAAATGGGGAGCATGCGCGAGGACTGGGACGGGCAGAAGAACGCCCTGGCCAAGGACCTGGAAAACTCCTTGAACTACTGGGCCAAACTCCAAGACAAGTTCAAGGCGTTACAGGGTGAATGGCAAGCCCTGCGTCAGGAACAGGAATCGCCCCGGACCGGCGAGCAGGAAGCGGACGTCGCCGCTTTCCCGGATGGATGGCGGGATGAACTGACCGCGTTGCTGGACGAGCGTTTGGGATCCTTGCGGACGGAGCTGCGAAGAGAACTGACGGACGAGATGGACAAGGCCGTCCCGCTGGCCGCCGCGCGGATCATCCGTGAAGAAATCCAGGCCATGAGCCGGGAAGAGGAAGAGGCCGAACAATAGTTAAAATACGGGAGGGCCATCCGGTTTTTCCGTTTTTAACCCGCCCGGTCATTGATCATGGTGGTCAAGGCCATTTCCCCAGGGCGGGTTTTTTCTTTGCCGTGGAGGTCGCGAGGATGGATCAGACGCAAAAGCAGGCCCTGCAGGTGACCAAGGAAATCGTGGTCAAGTTCATCGAAACGAATCGGATTTCTCCGAACACCTTTCCGGAACTGTTCGGGGACATTTACCGCTCCGTTCTCAGCACTATTCGCAACGAGGCCGGGACCGGTACGCCGGAAGGCGACGACGACCCGGAGGCGGCAACGTGACGTCCATGGCGGCACCGGCATGAACCCGGACCACAAGGATCATGGACGCCGCGTCGTCGGCCTGTTCGGACGCATCGCGCCTTGGTACGATTTTCTGAATCACTTCCTGAGCCTGGGGTGCGACGTCGTCTGGCGCAAACGTCTCAGACGCTGCGTCCGGGTTCACCGGACCAACCGGGTCCTGGATTTGGCCGCCGGCACCCTGGACGTATCCCGGGAAATCGTCCGCCATATGCCGGACGTGGACGTCGTGGCCATGGATTTCTCCGAGCCCATGCTGCGTCGCGGACAGCGCAAGATTCGCGGTAAGGGACAAGAAGGAGGCATCCCTTCACGCCCACGCATCCAGCCGGTGGTGGCGGATGGACGGGCTCTGCCCGCCCGGGACGAATGCGTGGACTGCGTGACCATCGCCTTCGGAATCCGCAACATTCGCCCCAGGGAAGCGGCGTATCGGGAAGTGCTCCGAGTGCTCACGCCGGGAGGGCGATTCTGTATTCTGGAGTTCGGGGCAGGCCGTCAAAAAATCCTTCGCGGATTCTACAACCTTTACCTGCACCGCGTCCTGCCCCTGATCGGACGGATATTCTCCGGTGACCCCCAGGCCTACCGCTACCTCGCCGAATCGATCCAGGAATTTCCGGACGCCGGGACGTTGTGCGGGGAACTGCTTCAGGCAGGGTTTGCCCGAGCCTACTCCGTGCCCATGACCTTCGGGATCGTACAGCTGCACATCGCCGAGAAAGCCGGGACGGAGCGTGAAGTCTAAAAAAACTTTCGGGCCAGGGCCAAAAAAAACAAACCGGCGATAATCGCCGCCAAGCCCATTTTGCGCAGCGTGGACGGCGGTCGTTCGGAGAGAAACCGCAAATACTCGGGCATCTTTTCGGACCACAGAAAATAGGGGATGCCTTCCATGATCAAGGCCAGGCCGAGAGCCGCCAACAACAGTTGCATGTCAAACGTCATCAGCGGCTGATATCGCTTCCCCAGGGACTTTGTCCAGAACGGCATGAGCCCCCCATTTCCCGCAACGGGACATCAACAGGTCGCCCTGCATGCAATCCCCGTCATTCGCCACCAAACGCATCCTGATCGTGGCCACGGCCACGGTCATGGAGATGCGGGCCGCTTTTCCGGGTCTTTCCCGACACGTGCCGGTGGAGCATGCGTGGAGCCGGCTGGGCGTTTCCAAAGGGGGACTTCAGGGACGGCCCTGCGGTGAACTGATCCTGCTGGTTACCGGGGTTGGACCGGTGAACGCCGGAATCTCCCTGGGGCGTCTGCTGGGCAGCCTGTCGACCGGTTCATCGGGAAACGCATCTGAACCCGTTGGCGTGCTGAACCTGGGCGTGGCCGGGGCCTTTTCCCTGGAACGGCTGCCTCTGGGAACGACCGTGGTGACGACAAAGGAAATCTGGCCGGAGTACGGCCTGTTGACCGCTTCCGAGCTTGACCCCAGGGGCATCGGATTGGCCCAGGGCAAAGCCGACGGCGAGCCGGTCTGGGATCGACTGCGACTCACGCCGGAAAGCTGTGCCCGACAAATGGGACTGGATATTTCCGGCCTGACCAAAGCGGTCGGCCTGACGGTGGCCGGAGTGTCCGGCACGCCGGAGCGGGCCGAGGCCCTGCGGACCCGATACGCCTGCGACATCGAAACCATGGAAGGGTTCGCCCTGGCCTGGACCTGTTCTCTCATCCGGGTGCCCTTCGTGCAGGTGCGAACCATCTCCAACCTGGTGGGTTCCAGGGATGCCGCGCACTGGGACCTGAACGGCGCCAAGCAACGCTTGGCCCTGGTTGCATCTGCACTGCTCGGCGATATTGAGGGAACTCCATGTCCGAACTGATCAGGCCGCCCTTGCCCCTGACCGTGGCCGTTTCTCCGTGTCCCAACGACACGTTCATCTTCGGCGCTTGGGTGCTCGGCCAATGCGCCCCCTTGCCGGACCGAACCGCGTCCTTCATCTGGGAGGACGTGCAGGTGCTCAACGAGGCCGCTGTTCGAAGAGAATACGACGTGATCAAGGTTTCCGCTGCCCAGGCCTTGGAACTGCTGGACGATTACGTCCTGCTCCCGGCGGGAGGAGCGTTCAGCAAGGTGCATGGACCGAAGCTGGTGACCTCCCCCCCCACCTCATCCTCATCTCCTTCAGGCGCTCCGCGGACCATCGCCGTGCCGGGGCTGGGAACCACGGCCGCGGCTCTGTTGCGCCGAGCCTGGACCGAACCGGCAGAGTTGATTCCGGTGCGCTATGACCGAATCGTGGACATGGTGCTGCGCGGCGAGGTGGATGCCGGGCTTTTGATCCATGAAAGCGCCCTGCTGCTGGACAGGTACGGGCTGTCTTGCATCTTGGATCTCGGCCGCTGGTGGGACGAACGAACGAACGGCCTGCCCCTGCCCCTGGGGTGCATCCTTGGACGGCGGACTCTGGGCATTGAGACGTTGGAGCGGATCACTGGGCGGATTCAGGCCAGCCTGAGCCATGCGTCCCACGCCCCGGACTCCATCTGGCCCCTGGTCCGTGCCCTGGCTCAGGAAATGGACGACGAAGTGCTCCGGACCCATATCCGAACGTATGTCAATCATTACAGCCGGGATATGGACGAGGAAGGCACGCGCGCCTTGGAATACCTGAATGGGATGATCCATGCATAAACGTGGACGTTATCAGTCCGTTGAAAAACTCCCAATTGCTGCGTCGCTGCAAAAAGTTCAAACTCTCACGTATGAATAAATACGCTTCGACCTTGAACTTTTTTTGCTCCTTGCACTTGGGGTTTTTGAACGGACTGCCGGATAAGGACTTTTTCAACACTCAGTTATCGAAATCGAATCGAAATCGGAATTGATGTCCAAACAAGCCTGTTGTCAGGCCTTGTGACGAGTTTACTTCTAGCCGATTTTGATCACGATTTCGATACCGATCCGAATAGCGCATGAGAATCGAGAACGAATTCGCCCTGGTCGCCGCGTACCGCGCTGTTGACACGTCGTCCTCCTCCTGACTACTTTCCCCCCGGAAACAGCTCTTTCTCTTTATTTCCACGATACGCGAGGGTGGCGGAACTGGTAGACGCACCAGACTTAGGATCTGGCGGCTTGTCCGTGGGGGTTCGAGTCCCCCCTCTCGCACCACTTCAACCGGCCGTGTCGCGCCGCGCAATGCGGCCCCGGCTCGGCGGCCTTCTCATTCATTGCGGTTTTTTAATAAAAACGATATACTTTTCCACTTTTTACCTTGAGAGAATTCCGTGCGGCGGCCTTTCCGCCACGAGCGGACCTCTCTCGCGATTGCGCCGCTTCGGCCAGGTCGAGCGGCCTCGCCTTTTTTCGTCAATAACTCCAAGGAGGAATCGTTCATATGCAGCATGAAGTGCTCGAGCCGACACCGGTCAAACGCACCGTGAAAATCGTCACCCCGCCGGAAGAGGTCAATTCGGCCTTGGCCGTGGCCATTGCCCTGTATCGCAAGGACGCCGTGATCAAGGGCTTCCGCAAGGGCAAGGTGCCCTCGTCCGTCATTGAGGGCATGTTCAAAAAGAAGATCTACGAAGAGGCCACCAACGACCTGATCAACTGCCACATCAACGAGGTGATCAACGAGATGCAGGTCAAGCCGCTCTCGAGAATCGACGTGGATGCCGGCGAATTGGTCAGGGACCAGCCCTTTGAATACACCATCAGTTTTGAAGTGGCCCCGGAGTTTGAACTGCCGTCCTACGAAGGCGTCGCCGTGGAAGAGGAAAAAGCCCAGGCCAGCGAGCACGACACGCAATTGGTCGTGGACCGGATTCGGCGGAACATGGCGGAAATCGTCCCCCTGGAAGAGGATCGTCCCGCTCAGGACGGAGACGTGGTGGTCGTGGATTTTTACGCATCCCTGGACGGCAGAACCCTCGACGACTTCAAGGCCGAGAATTTTCAACTGGAGTTGGGTCAGGGACAGGCGCTGCCGGAGTTCGAAGCCCTGATCCAGGGCATCCGTCCCGGCCAAGGCACGGAATCGGATATCTCCTTTCCGGAGGACTTCCTCAACGACGCGCTGGCCGGAAAAACCGTGACCATGAACGTGAAACTCCAGGAGATCAAACAGAAGAAGCTCCCGGAAGTGGACGCGGAACTGGCCAAGAAAGCCGGCAATTTCGATTCCGTGGAGCAGCTGCGTGAGGCCATCGAGAAATCGTACGTCGAATCTCGAAAACGCGTGAACAAAGCCGCCGCGCAAAAGAAGATCCTGGACGACCTGACCTCGCAGGTGGATTTTGCCTTGCCCGAGTCCATGGTTACCGAGCACATCGATCGAATGGTCGAAGAAATGCAGCATCGTCTGGAACGGATGGGCAAGCGCATCGAGGCCCTGGGCAAGCCCATGGAGGAAATCCGGGAACAGTTCCGGTCCAAAGCGGAAGATCTCGTCAAATCCCAGCTGTTTCTTTTGGCCGTGGCCACCAAGGAGAACCTGCGCGTTTCGCCCATGGAAATCGATGCCTTCTTCCGAGACATGGCCCAGCAGACCGGGCAGGACGCTCAGGGATTGAAGCATTTTCACGAGCAGAACAACCTGATGCCGGCCGTCAGCGACCGCATCCTGGCGGACAAGGCCATCGAATTGATCTACTCCAAGGCCCGGATCACGGAGGTCGAACCCCAACGGCCCGAGGAATCCGACTCTGAAAACGCCGAATCCCAAACCGAAGCAATGTCGTGACCCCTTGCGCCATGCCGCGAGGAACGTCGGCAAGCCCGCTCCCCCCGAAACATTCCGGGGCGGCGGGCTTGCCTTTGTCGTTTTGATTGCTACCTACAGAATCGCGTAAGAACGACCGCGTCCCACCTCTTCACGGGTCCGCGACCTCTCGCCGGCCGCGGGCTTCGCTGTCGGCCACTCAACTCCAGGAGGAAACATCATGCCCATGGGCGTGCCCATCGTCATAGAAACCACGGGGCGGACGGAACGGGCCTACGACCTGTATTCGCGTCTGCTCAAGGACAGGATTTTGATCCTGGGAACGGCCATTGACGATTACGTCGCCAACTTGGTTTGTTCCCAGCTTCTTTTTCTGGAATCCGAGAACCCGGAAAAAGAAATCAACATGTACATCAATTCCCCCGGGGGCTCCGTCACCGCCGGTTTGGCCATCTACGACACCATGCAGTACATATCCTCCCCGGTGGCCACGCTTTGCCTCGGACAGGCCGCCAGCATGGGTGCGTTGCTGCTCACCGCCGGAGCCAAGGGAATGCGCTACGCCCTGCCTAACAGCCGAATCCTGATCCACCAACCCATGGGCGGTTTCCAGGGCCAGGCCACGGACATCGACATTCAGGCCAGGGAAATCATCCGCCTGAAGGAAAAACTCAGCGAAATCCTGGCCTCGCACACCGGCGCGGACCTGGCAAAGGTCCGCCACGATACGGAGCGGGACTATTTCATGAGTGCGCAGGAAGCAGTGGACTACGGGCTGATCGACAAGATTCTCTCCTCCAGATCGCAACTGAAGTCATCGTAGAGGTTTGTATGGCCAAAAAGAAATCCAATCAGCCGCATTTGGGATGCTCGTTTTGCGGTAAGAGTCAGGACCAGGTTCGTCGGCTGATCGCCGGACCGGACGTGTACATCTGCGACGAATGCGTCATCCTGTGCGAGGAAATCATCAACCAGGACGACATGGAAACGGAGCTGCAGGACGGACGACTGCTGACTCCGGAGGAACTGCACAGGAAGCTGGACGAATTCGTAATCGGACAGCAGCAGGCCAAGAAAATCCTCTCCGTGGCCGTGCACAATCACTATAAGCGGGTCTTCTACGCCCCGCAGATGACCGACGGCGTAGAGTTGGACAAAAGCAACATCCTGTTGATGGGCCCCACGGGCTCAGGCAAGACCTTGCTGGCCAAAACCCTGGCTCGGATCTTGAAAGTTCCCTTTGCCATCGCCGACGCCACCACCCTGACCGAAGCCGGATACGTGGGCGAGGACGTGGAAAACATTCTGGTGCAGCTGCTCCAGAACGCGGACTTCGACATCGAAACGGCCTCCAAGGGGATCATCTACATCGACGAGATCGACAAGGTCTCCCGCCGCTCCGACAGTCCCTCCATCACCCGGGACGTCTCCGGCGAAGGTGTCCAGCAGGCCCTGCTGAAGATCATCGAGGGCACGGAGGCCAACATCCCCCCAAAGGGCGGACGCAAGCATCCTCAGCAGGAATACATCCGGATGAACACCTCCAACATCCTGTTCATCGTTGGCGGGGCGTTCATCGGTCTGGAACGGATCATTCAGCAACGCACCCAATCCAAGTGCATGGGCTTCGGGGCCGCCCTGACGTCGCCCAATAACGAGGATGCCTGCTCCTTCCTGGACCAAGTCCAGCCCATGGATCTGATCAAGTTCGGCTTCATCCCCGAACTGGTGGGACGGCTGCCCATTCTTGCCTCGCTCAAGGACCTGACGGAGGACGACCTGGTCCGCATCCTGACCGAGCCGAAAAACGCCCTGATCAAGCAATACCAAAAATTGTTCGAGATGGAGAACGTCCGCTTGCGCTTTACCCAGGACTCCCTGCGGGGCATCGCCCGCCAGGCCATTGAGCGCAAGACCGGGGCCCGAGGGCTGCGCAACGTGCTGGAGACCATCATGCTGAACATCTCCTACCGGCTGCCGTCGCTGACCGGCGTCAAGGAGTGCGTGGTCAACCAGTCCGTGGTGGAGAACGAATCCGAACCGCTGTTGATTTACGAGCAGGAAGTCAAGACCGCCTGAGCGCAAGGCCGCGTGCCTTTGCAAAGGATAGCCCATGCCGGAGAAGAAAGAGAAAAAAAACCAGATCGGCGTCGCGCCGGAAATCCATCTGCCGTTGATGACCTTGCGGGAAGTGGTCATGTTCCCGCGGGCCATCATGCCGTTGTTCGTCGGACGTGAGACGTCCATTCGGGCCATTGAGCGCGCACTGAACAAGTTCGACAAGCAGATCTACCTGGTCACCCAAAAACATCCCGAGGCCGAGGACCCGTCCCCCGACGACCTGTACGACCTGGGCACGGTCAGCCGGATTCTGCAGTTGCTCCGGCTTCCGGACGGGACCATCAAGGTGCTGTTCGAGGGACTTTACCGAGCCACGTGGTCCAAGGAGTACGGCATCCAGGAGATTGAGCCCGGATACCCCATGGTCCTGGCCCACGGAATGGTCGGCGAGGACGCGGCCACACCGGAGGCCCTGGCCTTGATCCGAGCGGTCCAGGACTCCCTCCAGGACTACGCCAAGATCAATAAGAAGCTGGCTCCGGAAACCATGGCCGCCATCAACTCCCTGAACACTCCGGGGCGACTGGCGGACAGCCTGATGCCGCACTTGAAAGTTCCCTTCGCGGACAAACAGGCGGCCCTGGAACAGCCTAATCCCCAGGTTCGCCTGGAAAAGGCCTACGAGTTGCTGCTCAAGGACATTGAGCTGACGTCCCTGGAAAAAAAGGTCAAAAGCCGAGTCAAGCAGCAGATGGAGCGCAACCACCGGGATTTCTACCTCAACGAGCAGATCAAGGCCATCCAGAAGGAAATGGGCCGGGGCGAGGAGGAGGCCGGCCAGGAACTCGAAGAATTGGCCAAACAACTTGAAGCCCTGGATCTGCCCAACGAGGCTCGGGAAAAATGCGCCAAGGAAATCAAGAAACTACGGCAGATGTCGCCGCAGTCAGCGGAATTCACCGTGGTCCGCAACTACGTGGATTGGATACTGAACCTGCCTTGGAACGCCATCCAACCCACCTCCCTGGACCTCAAGGCCGCCCAGACCATCCTGGACGAGGACCATTTCGCCCTGGACAAGCCCAAGGAGCGGATTCTGGAATACCTGGCCGTGCAGACCCTGGTGGAGAAGATCAAGGGCCCGATCCTCTGCCTGGTCGGGCCTCCCGGCGTGGGCAAGACCTCTTTGGCCAAATCCGTGGCCCGGGCCATGGGTCGGGAGTTCGTGCGCATCTCCTTGGGCGGTGTCCGGGACGAGGCCGAGATTCGCGGCCACCGGCGGACCTACATCGGAGCCCTGCCGGGCAAGATCATCCAGTCCCTGCGGCGGGTGAAATTCAATAACCCGGTGTTCTGCCTGGACGAAGTGGACAAGATGAGCACGGATTTCCGAGGCGATCCGTCCGCCGCGCTTCTGGAAGTGTTGGACCCGGAACAGAACGACGCCTTCAGCGATCACTATCTGGATCTGGATTACGACCTGTCCAAGATCTTCTTCATCACCACGGCCAACACCCTGCACTCCATTCCCGGCCCCTTGCGGGACCGCATGGAGATCATTCGACTGCCCGGCTACCTGGAAGTGGAAAAGACACGCATCGCCAAGGACTTTTTAACGCCCCGCCTGCTGACCAAGCACGGCCTGACCGCTTCGGACATGACCTTTTCCGAGGGCGCGGTTCTGGAGATCATCCGCCGCTACACCCGAGAGGCCGGAGTGCGCAACCTGGAGCGGGAAATGGCCTCCATCTGTCGCAAGGTGGCCCGCAAGGTGGTGGAGGAAGGACGGGCCGACAAGCCCGTGGCCGTGAGCAAGACCATGGTCGCCACGTACCTGGGCGTGGCGAAGTTTCGCTACGGCGAGCGGGAGGAGCGGTCCCAGCCCGGTGTGGCCACGGGACTGGCCTGGACCGAAATGGGAGGTGAACTGCTTCTGGTGGAGGTCTCCCTGATGCCGGGCACCGGCAAGGTGGAGATCACCGGCAAGCTGGGCGACGTGATGCAGGAGTCGGCCCGGGCCGCCTGGAGCTATGTCCGCTCCCGCTCGGACCTGTTCGGACTGCGCCCGGACTTTTACAAGGAAATCGACATCCACATCCACGTTCCGGAAGGCGCCACGCCCAAGGACGGCCCCTCCGCCGGAATCACCCTGGCCACCAGCGTGATCTCGGCCCTGCTCAACCTGCCGGTGCGCAACGACCTGGCCATGACCGGGGAAATCACCCTGCGCGGCCGCGTACTGCCCATCGGCGGAGTCCGGGAAAAACTTCTGGCCGCGCACCGCGGGTTGATCGCCAAGGTGATCATCCCGGCGGACAACGCCAAGGATCTCAAAGAAGTCCCGGCAAACATCCTCAAGGACCTGGAAATCATCACCGTGGAACACATGGACGAAGTCCTCTGCCACGCCCTGACCGTGGGCGTGCGCGAAGACATTTTCTGCGTCTCCCCCACGGACATTCTGCCCCTGTCCCGCCGACTGCTCAAAGAGGAACATCAGCCCAGGACGCAGTAAACGAGGCAAGCGATACCCGCCACAGGAACAACAAAGAAGCGGCAAAGCTGATCAAAAAAGGGGTTGGATGATGCGATCATCCAACCCCTTTGAATTTTCTGGCAATGTTGGCACTGCCGGCGAAATTGGCGCAACACCCGCAACCAAGTGGCACAATACTGATACAACGCAAACATGACTGATCACGTAACGCCTTTGTTTGTGAGGAAATGCAGGCGTTTTCCGATTCCTACCCATCCGTCGAATAATCATTTTTTAGACAAAAGGGAGGAAGGGCAGGCGTTTGACGGGCTTTTTTTTCGCCTTGTCTTGCACCCTTCCGTCATGGCATAGGTAAGCAGGACAAAAGCGGAAAAACCTTTTACCCGAAAAACACGGGACAACCCTTTGCCCGAAAAAAGTGGGATAGCAGCGAGGAAAAAATGACCATTCCAAAGAAGCGCACAAAAAAAGGCTTACGATTTTCATCGTAAGCCTTTGATTGTTCTGGTGGGTCACCAAGGAATCGAACCTTGAACCTCCGGATTAAGAGTCCGCTGCTCTGCCAGTTGAGCTAGTGACCCAGGGACGTGCCGCTCGCGGCAAGACAGCACCTATAGACCTCACTCATGTACCTTGTCAAGGCGGATTTGAATGAAGCGTATTTTTTTGAGGCATCAAGCGGAAAGTATGGAACGAGGCAGGTTCGTTTCGGGACGGGCATGGTTGTTTGGTTCTTACCTGCTGTTGATCGGTCTTGGGATCGCCCTAGGGGCCGGGATCGGCCCTTGGGAGCGATTGGCTCGCGGTGACGCGGCTCCGGCACCGTATTCGTCCAGGCTGGAGACGTATGTGCTGGATGAGGATTTTGGCCTATTGCCCGCGGGCGCGACGGTGGGGGTGTATTGGGTGACTCCGGCACCGGGCTGGTACGCTTACGGGCACGAGCCCGGTGCCACCGGCATGCCGACCACGTTGCAGGCCATGCTCGCGCCGGGCGAGGAATATCTGCGCGTGCTGTATCCTCCGGGCGTCGTGATCGAGGACAGCCTGGAGCCCGGTGTGATGGTGGAGGCCTTCAAGGAGGCCACTCCGCTTTTCGTCGTTTTACCCGGCGAGGAGGTTTTGCGGGAACGCGACGTTCTTCATGTCCACCTGCGGATGTTGTTGTGCTCGGATCGCAGTTGCTGGCCCATTGATCTGCGCGAAGATCATGAGGTCGCGGACCTTCTGAAGCGAACGCGTCACGTTTCGGAGGATGAACCGGACTGGACCGAACGGCTGTTGACGGCGGCCCCTGGAGCCACGACGACCCCGTTCGTTCGGCCCGGTTCCGCAAGCGCTCCGGTCACGGAGTCGGCGCTCATCGAATTCGCTCCGGAGCGGCTTGAACCCGTTTCCTTTCAGCCCGGGTTGGAGGTTCGCGGCTTGGGCAAAGCCTTGCTGCTGGCCCTACTCGGGGGATTGATCCTGAACTTGACTCCCTGCGTGCTGCCCGTGGTCAGCCTGAAGCTGCGCGGTCTGATTCCGGATGCGTCCTCCGGGGATATGGAAAGCCAGCGCAAGGCGTTCCGGGATCACAACCAGCTCTTCGCCTTGGGCATTTTGACGTTTTTCATGATTCTGGCGTTTCTGCTCTCCCTGACCGGGATGGTCTGGGGCCAGATATTTCAAAGCCCGACCACGGTCATCGTCCTGGCCACGCTTTTACTGGCTTTGAGCCTGAGTCTGTTCGGCGTCTTCAATCTTCCGGTGATCGATCTGAAGATGGGTCGCAAGGGGGAATCCTCCCTGTCCAGCGAGGGACAGGCGTATTTCACGGGGATGTTGGCCACGCTTTTGGCCACTCCGTGCAGTGGGCCGTTTTTGGGCGGAGTCCTGGCCTGGACCCTGGTCCAGCCGCCGCTGGTGGTGGCCGGGGTGTTCTTCTGCGTGGGTCTGGGCATGGCCGCGCCATACTTCGTAGTCAGTTTCTTTCCCAATCTGGTCCGCTTCCTGCCCAGACCCGGCAACTGGACGCTCTACCTGGAAAAGGCCCTGGGGTTTTTGCTTCTGGCCACCTGCATTTACCTGTTGACCTTTCTGCCCGGTGAATTCCTGTTCCCCGTGCTTATCTTGTTTTGGGCCACGGGCATGGCCTCCTGGATTTGGGGTGGATGGACGAATCTGTCGCATTCGGCCTTACGACGCTGGTCGATACGGGCCGGGGCCTTGGTTCTGGTGCTGGCCGCGGGAGGCTGGGCCTTGACCGCCAAGCCCGTGTCCAGCGATTGGGAGCCGTTTTCCTCGGAATTGTACGTCCAGGCTCTGGGCACGGACCGGATGCTCGTGGAATTTACCGCGGAATGGTGCCCGAATTGCAAGTTTCTGGAAAAAACCGTGCTCACTCCGGGCAATCTCGCCCCGTTTCAGGACAAGTACGGCCTGCGCCTGGTCAAAGTGGACCTGACCCATGACAATCCGGACGGAATGGCCCTGTTGCGCGGCCTGGGCAGCCAAAGCATCCCCCTGGTGGCAATCTTTGATCGCGGCGAATCGGCGGAGCGTCCGATGATTCTCCGGGATCTCTTCACCTTGGGACAACTGGAGCAGGCCCTGGAGACGGCTCTAAGAGACGGCCTCTGAACCGTAATGAGGAGCGACGATCTGGTCGGGGTTGGGTGAAGCGCCCGGCCTTACGCCGCCAACAGATAGTCGCGACCCGGAAGGTATCCCCGCCCGCGCAGGAAGTGCTCGATGTCTTCGGCCCCGCCGTGCCCGGCGACGTAGGAAACCAGAAAGGCCCGTCCCGGAGAAGGAGCCTCGTCGCGGTGGATGACGGGACGACCGGCCACGCGACGATTGATCTTGCGCGGATCGATGTCCAGCCAGGCGGTGATCTCCACGCCGTGATCCAAAAGCATTTCCGCCCGACGGCGAGTGATTCGGCCTGCGCCCATGACCATGATGCGGGGATGGTGCGGATTATGCTTCGCCAGCCATTTTGCCAGATAAGCGGCCTTGACGGCGTAGAATTCCCGGACGCCGTAGCGAGGGTGGGTCCGGGAAAGGCGATGCGGAGGGTCGTTCCAGACGTAAAGCGTCTCGGGTAGTTTGGCCATGCGCACGCCGAGGCTCAGCCAGCGCAGCCAGAGTTCATAGTCTTCGGGAAACGGCCCGTCCCGATAGACGCCGAACCGGTGAACCAGTTCCTTGCGGAACAGTACGGTGGGATGGACCAGGGGGGATTCGCGGAACCGGCCCAAGCTGATCCGTTCCTGGGTCAGCAGAGTGTTGGTCCAATCCAAATGTCGTTTGTACCCTCCGGCATGTTCCGCGCTCCCGCCGAACGCGGCCCGGCAGGCGACGAGGCCGACGTCCGGATTTTGCCGCAGGAAGTCGACCTGTTTTTGGAGTCGCTCCGGATGGCTTACGTCATCGGCGTCCATGCGCGCGATGTACTCGCCGCCCGCGGCGGTCAGCCCGTGATTCAGGGCCTGAACGATCCCTCCGTGCTTGATTCCCAGCACCCGCACGCGACGGTCGTTCCGGGCATATTCCTGAAGGACGGCTCGGGTGGCGGACGTTTCCGGCGCATCAGGAGGTTCGGGGCCGCCTGGGGTTCCGCGAGGGCCGTCCCCTGGACGGTCGTCGGAACCGTCGTCCACCGCGATAATTTCCAGGTCCGTGAAGGATTGACGCAACAGACTGTCCAGCGCATCCGGCAAGGTAGCGGCGGCGTTGTGGACGGGCAGAAGAACGGAAATCATGGCAATTCTTGAATTCTTGGCAAAATGGCGTAAAGGTCCGAAGGACATGCCGGTGGTTGAAACAAAGGTCAAGCCCGATTATGCCGGGAATATCCGAATATAATTTTGGGTAAAGTCCGGACAAGAATCCCAAGGAGCCCGCCGTGAGACGACCTCGAATCTCCCTCGGGGTGAAAATTCTGGGATTGATTTCCCTGGTGACCTGTTTGGTGTTTTTCGGCCTTTTCGCGGCCAATTACTACTGGAAACAAAAGATCACCATTCACCAGATCGACCGCCTGGGCCTGCGCGTTTCCGAATTGCTGAGCATGGCCATCGACGGCCCGATGCGCCGAGGCGACAATCCCGGGACCCATGAGCAATTTCGTATAGCCTCGGATTTGTACGAGGACATCCGGATCTACCTGACGGATTTCCGCGGCAACATCACGTATTCCACGGAACCCGAAACCCTGAGACGCGACCTGCTTGACCTGTACGACCATTCTGAGGTCCGTGACATGCTCGACGTCAGTCTGACCGAGGGGATGGACTCGGGCATGCTTTTGGAACTGCGGGATCGTCCCTACTACCTGCGCGTCAGGAGCATCACCAACAGTCCGGAATGCCACCATTGTCACGGCGCAAGTCAACCGACCCTCGGCGCGTTGTTCGAGTTTCAAGACATGCACGAGGACTTCTCCCAGCTCCGGACCATGCAGATGTACGGCGGGCTGATGGCTTTCGGCGGGCTGGCGGCGCTGTTGGCCTGCGTTTTGTTTTATTTGCGCACGCACCTGCTGGACCGCATCGGCAAGCTGTCCCGGGTCAGTCAGGCGATTCGCCGGGGAAATTATTCGGAGGACTTCGGCATTCAGGGCTCGGATGAACTCAGCGAATTGGGGCACAACCTTTCCACCATGGTCCACCGGCTGCAGGCCGCGGAGAAATACGCCGCCATCGGCGAGTTTTCCACGTACATCGCCCATGAAATCCGCAACCCGCTTTTCGCCATCGGCGGCTTTGCCAATACCCTGGTTCGAGCGCCGGGGCTGGACGACACCAGCATGCAAAAGCTCAGGATCATCCTCAGCGAATCCAAGCGGCTGGACGACATCTTACGGACATTCATCAATTTTTCGCGTCCCCTGGAACTGACCATGAGCCCGGTGCGGATCGACATGTTGGTAAAAGAGGTGGCGCGTTCCCTGGACGCATCCATCCTTGCCCCGAACATCCGTGCTCGACTGGATCTGACCGAAACGACCCCCTCCATTGTCACGGATCCGGAAATGGTCCGGCAGTGTCTGAAAAATTTGATCAAAAACGCCGTATCCACCATGCCTTCCGGCGGTGAACTGCGGATTTCCGTCCGAGAAGGCCGGGACAACGTTGTCTTGGAGGTCGCCGACACTGGGCACGGCCTGCCCAGCGATGTTCTGGATCATCCCTTCAATCCGTTCACTAGCCTGGAATTGGCGATGACCCGGAAGATCGTGATCGACCTGGGTGGAGAACTGCACCTGGAAAGCAGTCGGGAGACGGGAACCACGGCCACGTTGCGTCTGCCCAAGATCCGAAGCGCGGAGGCGGGAGTGAAAGGGGCCTGAGTCAGGAGTCCGTGGGCGGTGGGGGGTGTCAAGAGTTGGGGCGGAGATTGTGAATGGAACGTGAAAATACCGTGAGAGGGGAAGAGAGTTGGAACTGATCATTGCCACGAAAAATAAGGGCAAATCCGCAGAAATCGCTGCATTGTTGGAGAAATTCGACGTGCGGGTGCTGACCATGGACGCCTTTCCGGAAATTGGCGAAATTCCGGAAACAGGCGAGACGTTCGAGGAGAACGCCTTGATAAAGGCTAGGACCGTGGCCCGGTTGACAGGACTGACGTCCTTGGCGGACGACTCCGGTCTGGAAGTGGACGCCCTGGCGGATGCGCCGGGTGTGTATTCAGCCCGGTTCAGTGGCCCTGACGCCACGGATGAGACGAACAACGCCCTGTTGTTGTCCCGGCTGGAAGGAATTCCCTGGGAGGACCGAGGGGCTCGTTTCGTCAGCGTGATCGCGGTCCATGCCCCGGTGATGGGCGGCAAGGAATTGCTGGCCAGAGGGACATGGTCCGGCAGGATCGCGATCTCCCCTCAAGGCCGGAACGGCTTTGGCTATGATCCGCTGTTTTTCGACGAGGAACTCAGCCTGACGTCCGCCCAACTGGAACCGACCGAAAAAAACAAACGCAGCCACAGGGCCGCGGCCCTGCGCCGCTTGGCCGACGCCTGGCCAGACTTCATCCGCGCAATTCAGGGCAAGGGCTCGAAGGGCTAGCAGGAGGCCCCAGGGCAGATTTGCGCTCTGTAACATCTTCATAATACGAGAACATTAGACAGCTTGATGTTCAAAGTGCATCCCCATGGGGCACCCGCATACGTCGAAATTAAAATCGCTCTCAAAATCGGAAAGTTGTCAGAAACCGATTTCAATCATGATTTCGATTTGGATACCGACCAGATAACGTGTATGAGCCGAAATCAAATTAGCCCTGCAGGAGGCCCGGTAACCCCTTGACTTCAGGGCTAATGATGGTCACTTTGAAGTGCGCGACTGCCATTGGCGGTCCTTCCCGGCATCTTTGCAGCTTTTCTTGCCGCCATTCCGAGTCCCGGTCCTGCAACGATTCGTTGTCGCGGCCCGTTTCACAACCCCGATCTTACATCAGAATCTCTTCAGACACGCCGAGGCGCCCATGCCGATACGCCATCTCTGGATACTGTTTTTCGTTTTATTCTTGTCGTGTGGTGGGCCGCTGCCAACCTTCGGCCATGCCAGCGCCGAGCGCGACTACACCAGCGCTTGGAACGAATTTCAGCGCCTGCTCAAGGAGCCGGGCCAAGCCCAGAACCGCAACGCGTGGCTGGCCGCGCGCAACATGTTCAACAGCGCTTTTCAAAAAGCCCCGGAAGGACCCGAGGCGCCCAAGGCATTATTCTATCTTGGTCGGGTCCACGAGGAAATGGGGTTGCGCTTCGGTCAGGCTTCGGATTTTTCTCAGGCCGCGGACTACTATGGGCGGGTCGCCCTGCGGTTCGCCAACCATACCTGGGCGGACGACGCCCTGCTGCGCAAGGCCAAAATTCATCTGGAACACCTGAATGATTCGGCCCAAGCGTACATCGACCTGCTGTCCATCGTCCACAATCACTCCAAGGGCGACATGGCCCCGCAAGCTCAGGCCATGCTCCGCGAGTTGGACTCGACATTCCTGGCCAAGGTCAACGCATCCGGGGCCGGGCCGGGCAGCGCGGTCGCGGCCACGGTCCCCACCTCTTCCTCCGCCCGGACGACCGAGCCCGCAGTCCAGGCATCCTTGAGCGGCCCGGTTACTTCGCCTTCGCGCTCCGCCGGTCCGGACCCCGACGGCGCACGCTTGACCCAGGTACGCTACTGGAGCAGCGACGAGTACACCCGTGTGGTGTTGGATGTGAATTCCGAGGTCGCCTACAGCCATCGCCTGCTCAACCCCGATCCGGATCTGGGGACGCCTCATCGGCTGCTGATCGACCTGCAAGGGACGGTTCTGGGGCCGGAAGCCCCGGCCCAACTCCATGTGGCCGACGGTATTTTGCGTCAAGTGCGTACCGGTCAGAATCAGCCCCAGGTCAGCCGGGTGGTGCTGGACATTCAGCGCCTGGAAGACTTTCGCGTCTTTACCCTGGAAGGCCCGTTCCGGATCGTGGTCGACGTCAGCGGGGCCAAATCCAAAGTCTTGGCTGGCGCGCGGGCTCCGCAAGCGTCTGCCGCAGGTCAACCTCGTCCGCAAGTCTCCCCCCGCTCTGAAGACGTGACGGGCAGTCTGATCGAACAGCTGGGGCTGACGGTCAGCACGATCATGATCGACCCCGGACATGGAGGAAAAGATCCAGGAGCCGTGGCTCACGGATTAAAGGAAAAAGACATCAATCTCCGCATGTCCAGAATTCTGGGACGGATGCTGGAGGAAAAAGGATTTCGGGTCCTGTACACCCGGACCACGGACGTTTTCATTCCCTTGGAGGAGCGCACGGCCATGGCCAACGCCCAAAAGGCGGACCTGTTCCTGTCCATCCACGCCAACGCTCATCCGAACCCGAACATGAAGGGATTCGAAATTTATTCACTGAACTTGGCCAGGAACCAGGATGCCGTGCGGGTTGCGGCCAGGGAGAACGCGGTGTCCTCAAAAAAAATCAGCGATTTGCAGCTGATTTTGACGGATCTGATGCTCAATTCCAAGATTACCGAGTCGCGGGAACTGGCCACCAAGATTCACGGAAACACCATCAATGGCATGCGCCGCACCCATCCCAAACTCGCGGACCGAGGCATACGGGAAGCCCCGTTCTATGTGCTGATGGGTGCCAAAATGCCGGCGGTGCTGATTGAAATGGGCTACTTGACCAACCGGGAAGAAGCCCGGCTCCTGAATACCGACGCCTATCTGCGGACCCTGGCCACGAACCTTCTACAAGGGGTCCTGGCTTACCGCGATCACATTGAGCGGCACGCGAAATTGTAGTTCGTGGAACCTCCGCCAAACCCGCTATTGCTTTTCCTGAAACAACGAAAAGGCCCCGCGGCGTGTTCATCACACCGCAGGGCTTTTTTTTGCGAAGTTGAAATATTGGTAACGACTCAGCTCATCCGGGTCAATGCGGCCTGGATAGCGGTAACGCGCCCGCCTTCGCGGTATGGCTGACTCGGGAACGGCATTGAAAAAAACGTCTTTCCTGCGAAAGCGGGAATCCAGCCTCGGGATGAGGCTCTACCCAAGCTTGTCCTGAATAGTTACAAATATTGTTCAGTGCGTTTCGGAGGGAGCGTTTGGGAGGAACTTCTTGATGAATTTTCGGTCGATAAAGTCCTTGATCCAAAAGGGCGCGCGTCCGCCGAAGGCGACGCCGCTTTTGTGCAGGATGCCTTGCCCCCCACCGATGTTGAAGATCAACAGGTAGGCTCCACCCGGATCAAAGGCTTTCAGAGAACGTCCTTCCAGTTGGGCCTGGAGGTTGTGCAGCAGCACGGGATTCTGACGCACGGCATAGACGCCCACCTTGTCCAGCGGTCTGGGCACAAAGGTTATGCAGTCGCCTCCGCCGAAAATGTCCGGGTGGGAAAGGCTTTGCAGGCATTGGTCAACCAGCAGTCCGCCGTCCTCGCTCACCTCCAGGCCGGACGCCCGAAAGACCGGCGAAGGCCGGACCCCCAGGGCCAAAAAAATCACGTCCTGGACATACCGCTTTCCGTTTTCCAGATGGATTTCTCCGGATTGCACGGACCGCACGTAGCTCCCCTCCACGACCTCGATTCCCCGTTTGCGCAGGACCTTTCCGGCCAGACGGCGAACTCTTTCCGGCATGTTCCTGAGCAGTTTGCCACCGGTAAACAGTTGCACGACGCAGCCGTTGCCCCCGTTTTCCCTGCCCGCGGACCAGCCGTTGCCCCCGTTTTCCCTGCCCGCGGACCAGGCGTTGCCGGCGATTTCCAGGGCCGCCGGACCGCCGCCGCACACTCCCACCCGGATCGAATGATCACGGGTCAGTTCATGGACGCGTTGGCGGGCTTTCCAGAGTTGTTCAATGGGTTTGGCCGGGAAAACGGACCGTGATGCAACGGCCGCCCCCGGTCCATTCGCCCCATCCTGATTGTCGCAAGCGACCACCCCCTGAGGGACGAAGCTGCCCAGGTTGCAGCTCAGCACGTCATAGGGCTCTTCGTGGCCGGAATCCAGAATCACCACGTGACGGGCCGGGTCAATGCGCGCGACCTTGTCTTGGATAAAGACTCCACCCCGACTTTCCACCATGTCGCGCACCGGAAAACTGATTTCCTCCGGCTGGTAGGTCCCTCCGAGCATGCCCGGCCCCATGCCGGAGTAGTAGTGGCGCTCTCCGGGACCGATGGCGGTTACCTGATGACCTTTGGCCACCAGCTCCGGAATGGCGGCCATCACGGCCATGTGCGCGTGGCCGGCTCCGGCCAGGAGAAGTTTGGGCATGGCTCGACGTTGCTCCCTGTTGCAAAATGACTTCGGAAACCGTTACGCCCGTTCCAGCAGCTCGCCCAGACGCCGCAGGTGGTTTTTCTCCTCGGCGGCCATGGCTTCGAGAAAGGTTCGGACATCGCCCTGGGCCTGAAAAGCGGCCCGGGAATACAGATCCAGGGCCTGGGCCTCCACAGCCATGGCAAAGTCCACGATATCCTCGGCGCGACTCAGGTCCACGCCCACGCGGCGCATGTGCTCCTCCAGGGGCATGCTTCCCTCGGGAACGGCGTCGCCGACGTCCTTCGGGATGTCGACCTCACGCATCCGCCGGGCCACGGCGGCTTTGTGCTTCACTTCCACATCGGCCAGGGTCTGGAAAAGTCGGGCGGCCTCCGGATCGGCCACCTTGCCGATCATATCCCGATAGAACGCTTCCAAAGCCGCCTCCATGAGATAGGCTGCGTGCAGGGTCCGCTCCAGGGACATGGACGACCTGAAGTGTTCCAACCCCAGTTCATAATCCCCGTAACCGGTCCAGCCGTTCCAGGCCTTGAAGCCGCCGCTGAGGTTCAGAACCCGCTCAAAGCCTCTTCCGGCCAGCATGTGGGCCGCGACCTTGCTCCGGCCGCCGATGGCGCAATAGACCAGGAGCGGTTTGTCCTTGGCCAAGTCATCAAGTTTTTCGTCCAGATCGGCCACGGGCAGCAATCGCGCTCCCGGAAGATGGCCTTGACGGTATTCCTTGTGTTGCCGAACGTCCACGATTTGGATCTCCGGTTCCGTATCCAGCAGATTCCGAGCCTGTTCGGCGTTGACGGAGGAGACCCGAGCGTCGCCGGGCGAGGCGACCAGGGATTTGATGGATTTGAGCAGATTGAGCCAACGGGGCATGCGCGAATCCTCGAGGTTTGTGGTGAACCAATGGCCGCGATGGGTGGCTAACGGCTCGCGGGACCGTCCTTTGGAGAAAACCGGCGGATGTATTCCGGAACATCGAACTTACGGGCGCAGCCGGTAGCGCTCATGTAGCGGATCTGTCCGAAAATCGACCGCTCGAACCAGGGCCGATCATGCACGCCTCCGATGCTCCAGGCAATACCGGCGTAACCGTTGGGATCCCGTCCGTCCAGTTCGTACGTGTCGTTGAGCAGGATGGCGATCTTCACGGCCTCCTCCGGGGACGGGGTCCACTCCAGGATTTTCTTGGCCCAGTACATGCGCATGTAGCCGTGCATCTTTCCGGTCTCGGTCATTTCCCGCTGGGCCGCGTTCCAGAGCGGATCATGGGTGGCACCGGTTTCGAAAGTATGAAAATCGTAGATGTAATCCCGCTTGTCCGCGCGATGCTTGTCCAAGGTTTTCCGGGCCCAGTCCGGAAAACCTTGGACCCGGTCATAGGCTTGGTTATACCAGCAAAAATTGTCCGCCAATTCCCGGCGGACGATCAGTTCCTCCAGAAAGGCTTCTCTGGACTCGGTGGATGCCGATGAGCGCAACACCTCCCACGCGACGCGCTGGGCCGAGATCTGGCCGAAATGCAGATAAGGGGACAGGTTGGAAAGCACCGGAGCGTTGGGGTCGTTACGTTGGGAGTACGCGTCCAGACGATGCTCCAGAAATTTCCGGAACACCTCCTCCCCACCGCGTTCGCCCGGGCGGAGCCAATCCACTTCCGCCACGTCGCTGTTCGCTTGGAGACGCTTTCTGACAGCGTTCCAGTCCGTGGCCCTGTTGAAGGCATCCGCCGAGGGTGGCGCGGGGAAAGCGGGAACCTCGGGAAACGGCGTCAGAAACTCATCCAGCTTGCGGTGAATCTTGGGACGGAGGGTCCGGGCCGCGTACTCCTGCTTTGGGGAGACCTCCCGGCAGGGCACGATGTTATGGGCATCCACTTCAAAGAACGGAATGGTCAGATTCGCCAGCACGTCCTGTTTCCAAACCCGTTTGACACGCAACGGATCGAAGTCCGTGACCAGGGCCCCGGCCTTCATTTCATGAACCATACCGAGCACACTCCGGGGAACCTCCCCCAAACGGAGTACAAAAGGGATACCGCGGCGGCGCAGGTTCGCTTCCACCTCGGCTAGGCCGTTGAGCATGAATCCGTACTGGCGAATGGTCGCCCCCAGAAAGGAAGGCGACAGACAAAAGACCACGACCAGCGGGACCTCGCGCTCCAGAGCCAAGTTCGCGGCGAAGAGCAAGGCCCAATTGTCCAGGACCCGCTGCTCCCGGCTCATCCAGTAGACGACCGGGCCGCCTGGGGTCTCGCTGATCTGGTTGAGCCCCGTGACGCGGGCGGGATGGACTCTTTGAGTCCGGCTCATGATTCAATGCCTCCAAGCTTGATTCAAGAAGTGCGCCCCACGCAAGCAAAGCCAACGCATCACCTGGGTTCGTCGTCGGTCACAAAGGTTGAGCCGAAGTTTTGAGCAGGTTGTCAGATCCTTCCCCCCGAAGTTGATTAATCAATCTCTTTGCCACGCATCAGCCGCGAAAGCCGTTTCAGAGGATTCATCGGCCTGCGAACCCCGAATCTCTTGATCAGGAATGGGTTTTGGCCGTGACCGTTCACTCCCGGATCCAAGGTGACCGCGGTCTGGTATCCCGCCTGCCGGACACATTCGACAATCTGAGGCGTAACCTCTCCATATGGATAACAAAAGGACAGTACCGGGACCTGAAAAGTATCTTCAAGCATCTTGCGCGAGCCGTCAATTTCCTGCATGGCTTGGCGGCGCGGGATTGCGGGCAGATGGGGATGGGTCATGGTGTGCGAGCCGATCCTGAAGCCTTGGTCCAGCCACTCCCGGATCTGTTCTTTGTTCATCAAGGAACCGACGACTTCCCCATGGACAGTATCCCAAACATTGGTCTTGCCGAGCATCCCGGCCACGATATAGAGCATGGCCGGGGCCTGATGCCGTTTGAGAATCGGGGCGGCATTCTCCAAAACATTGGAATAGCCGTCGTCAAAGGTCAGGACGGCGTTTTTTTGGGCATTGTCCGGGGCAAACGAGGCAGGCAGGTCCACAAAAGAAAATCCTGCGGCCTTCAGTTCCGCGAGCTGGCGGTTGAGTACTCGCGGACTGACGTACAGTCCTCGGATACGGGCTTTCCATGGACAAGAGCGGATATGATGATAGGTCAGAACCGGAACGCCGGTTTGGAAAACATCGCGCATCCGGTTGAGTGAGGTATAGTTTTTGTTCATGGGCCATGCCCAGGGATTGGGCATTCAAAGAGGTTAAAGATTGTGCGTATTTTACATGTGAATGCCGGACGTAACTGGGGGGGCAAGGAATCCCGGTTGCTTACGGAAATGGAGTGGTTGGTCCGTAACGGCCATGAAGTTTTTCTGGTCTGTGAACCGGACTCTCAGCTTTACATCGTCGGCCGCGGCAGGGGCCTGCCCGTGCGGGCTTTGCGGATGCGCAAACGGCATAATATTGGGGCGGCGTTGAATCTGCGGCGTATTGCCCGGATGTTCGACCCGGATGTCGTTAACATTCATACCGGCGTGGACGCCTATCTGTGCGCTTCCATGAAACTATGCGGTCGGCCCACTGTGCGCATGCAGAACATTCATGTCAGCGGCCGCCAAAAAGTTTCCACGCGCCTGAGCTATCGTCTTTTCTGCCACCGGATCATCTGTCCAACCACGATTCTCCAACGCACCCTGACCACCGAGTTCGGCTTCGCCCCGGACAGGATCGACATCATCCCGGACGGCGTTGATGTTGCAAAATTTCACCCAGATCATGACAGACAGCGGTTTCGGGATGCATTACAGATCAAGGACGATCAAATACTGGTGGGGATGGTCTCCATGCTGCGCCCTGAAAAAGGGCATCATCTTTTTCTGCAAGCCGCAAAAATGATCCTGGCCAAAAGAACCGACTGCAGGTTTGTCATGGTCGGCTCGCCCACCAATGATGCACGCTCCGTTCTCACGGAGATTCAGGAGACCATTCGACAATGCTGCGGCAGCCTTGATCCGACCAATCCAATCGTGCATCTGGACTTTCGCGAGGATATTCCGGAAGTTCTCTGCGCCCTGGACATCTTTGTCCAACCGTCACGCTATGAAGCTCAGGGCTTGGCCATTGCCGAAGCCATGGCCTGCCGAACAGCGGTCGTGGCGACAAATGTCGGCGGCATTCCGGAACGGGTCCGGCACGCCCAAACAGGCCTGCTGACCGAACCGGCCAATCCGGATGATCTCGCGGGGCAAATTGAACTCCTTGCGGACAATCCCAGCCTGCGGGCCAAGCTGGCGGAAAATGGTCATACCCTGCTCCGTGAGCAAGGAACCCTGGACCAGACCATGCAAAAGACTCTGGCATCGTATGCCCAAGCCGCCAGACAGGTTCGGGGGGGGACACCGCATACCGAAATGATCAGGTTGCAAGATCTTACCCCTGCCCACCTCCCGGTCCGGCGAAGCGCAGGCAGAGGGCGGTGATGTCGTCGGATTGCTGGGCCGCGCCCACATGCAGGGCCACGTCCTCCAACACGACCTGGATGGTCTGTTCCGCGGAGACAATGGGAGCGGCCTCCATCGTGGTCAGCAGGCGCTCGTCCGAATACACGGCCAGTTCCTCGTCCATGGCCTCGGTGATCCCGTCCGTGTACAGAAAAATCATCTCGCCAGGGGCCAGGTCAATTTCCAAGGTATTGTAGGGGATGTCCTCCACGGCACCGACCATGGGACCGCTCCGGCCTTCCAGAAAGCGCACCCCGTCATGGTTTTTAATCACCGGCTTGTTGTGCCCGCCATTGGCGAAAAGCAACCGCCCGGTGCGGGTGTTCAGAACGCCAACGAACAGGGTCACGAACATGGAATTGGGATTATCCGGGGCCAGGTCGTTGTTCATGATTTCCATGATTGGGCCGGGATCGCGATCCCTGGCACCAGCGGTGCGCAGCAGGGTTCGGGTGATGGCCATGAACAGGGCCGCGGGCACGCCCTTGCCCGAGACGTCGCCCACGGCAAAACAAATGTGGTCCTCGTCCATGAAGAAGAAATCGTAGAGATCCCCGCCGACTTCCTTGGCGGACTTCAGCGTGGCGAACAGATCGAACTCCCGGCGCTCGGGAAAGGGTGGAAAAGTCTTGGGCAGCAGCCCGAGCTGGATTTCCCGGGCCACGTTCAGCTCGCCTTCGATCCGCTCGTTGGCCGCCGTGGTTTCGATGAGCGACCTGATGTTCTCGCGCAGCGACCCTTCCATGAACATCAAGGCCGTGGCCAGACGCCCCACTTCGTCCTTGTGTCGTTGAGGCAAATGGCGAATGGCCGCGGATTGGTCCTGAACCTCCTGGGCCGTGAAATCGGTTTCCGGCAGGGCCTTGGCGTAGTCCGCCAGGGCGTTCAACGGCTTGGCGATCCGCCCGGCCAACACCAACCCTAACACCAGCCCGGCCAGAAGCACTGCCAGGATGATCCCGGACAACCTGGCCACGAGGTTCCGGGCCGGCGCCTCCACCTCGTCCACGTAGGTCAGGGCCGCGACATACCAGCCCAGGGCCCGGAAATAGCCGCAAAAGACTTCCTGCTCGCGGATATGGCCCGCGGCGTCCGCGGCTTGCGGTACAAAGCGCATGGATAAGCGATCCCTGGCCGCGGCCAAGCCCTTCAGCTCATCCAACAGCGGCTTGCCGGTCAGGGCGTTGATGGCCGTGCCCGGATCTAAGTTGTTATCCTCCGGCCCGATGAGCACTTCGCCCTGGGCGTTGAACAGGATCACGGAACCCGACTGGGCAATCCGGATCTTGCTGAAATTGGCCCGCAGGTTGTTCAGCAGTTCCTCCAACTTGCGCTCACCTTCCTGCTCCAACTCATCGATGTCCACGGCAGCGCCGATGATCCAATCCGTGGGGGGATAATGGACAAACCACCCGAATTTCTTTATCGGCTGGCCGTGCCCGGTCCAGGTCCAATAAAACATGCTGGAGATCTCGCCCAGGCGCCGCGCTTCCGAGTTCACGGCTTCGGCCATCGGACTGCCCTTGATATCCCGGAGCAGGTTCAAGTCACCTCCTCGGGCGTCCGGATCCGGGTGGGCCAGAAGCGTACCTTGGGCATCGAAAACAATGAACTCCCCCTCCTCGGCCAGACGAGGGCGGCTCAACCAGTCCAGGGCTCGGGATTCAGCCCTAGCGCGGGATTCCCCCGACAGGTCGGACATGGTAAATATCTCGTCCAGCGTGGTTCGTGCGACCATGGCCAAGCCGCGCAGGGCGCGGCGGTGGGCGTTGACCGCGTCCACCCGGCTGCGCACCAGATCCCGGTATCCGCTTTGGATGTTCAGCTCCACCAGTTCCAGCACGTTGCGGGCGCTGCGCTGTTCCGCCTCGAACATGGCCTGCTTCACGTCCCGGTCGGTGAAATAGAGGACGAACACGGTTACAAGGGCCAGAATAACGCTGACCAGCAAAAAAATTTTCGTTTTCAGGGAATGAAACACTGTTGTCTCCGTACGCTCGCAACGCGGGGTTGATTGAGGGCCGATACAACATGAACGTCCAACAACACAAGCGGCCGTCCTAGCCGACCCTCTTGCCCACCACTCCCATGCCCCAGCCTGCTTCCTGCCCGGACCTGACCGCCGTCATTCACCTGGACCGCCTACGGTCCAACGTGGCGCTGGTCCGCGCCCGGGTTCCGGCCCATGTCCAACTGATGGCCGTGGTCAAATGCGACGCGTACGGCCACGGCGCGATACCCATCGCCCGGGCGCTCAAGCAGTGCGCGGTTGATCAGCTGGTAGTCGGCTCGATCACGGAAGGCATTGCCCTGCGCCAAGCCGGTCTTTCCGGCCCGATCCTCGTTCTCAGCGATCCCTTGCACCCGGACTTGCGCGACGCCTTGACGCATGAGCTGACCCTGACCGTGGCGGATGAGCCGTTCGCGGCCCGGCTGGCCCGGTTGCGGGTTCGTCCGGGCCAGGTCGTCACGGTGCATCTCAAGGTGGATACCGGCCTGTTCCGGTTCGGGGTCGACCCGGGCCGGGCCGGGCCGGTGATGGCCGACCTCGCAAAAATGCCCCATGTTCGGGTCGAGGGCGTGTACAGCCATCTGTCCTCCACCTTTCACGACGACGCAGCGAGCAACGCGTCCACCCGATGCCAGATCAAGGCCTTCGAGGTGGTCTGTGAACACTTGGAGGAGCAAGGCCTGCTGCCGCAGATGGTCCACCTTGGAAGCTCCACCGGCCTGCTGGGCTTTCCCGACGAACTTTGTTCCACCCGGTTCAACGCCCTGCGGGTGGGCACGCTGTTCTACGGCTTCCTGGAGCGGTCCAACACCTGGACGAACCGCCCCAGGCCCATTGCCGAGCTGACCACGCGGATCTTGCAGGTCCGCGCGGTCCGGGCCGGCGTCCACGTCGGATATCATCGCGCCCACCGGATGGCCCACGACGGACGGATAGCGGTGATCCACGGCGGCTATACCCAGGGCCTGCACGGCGATCTGGCCGGGAATTTCCAGCCTTTGGTCCAGGGTCGGCCCGCCATGCTGCTCGGCAAACCGGCCCTGGCCCAATCCCTGCTTGACGTCAGCCATGCCCCCCGGGTTCAACCCGGCGACGAAGTGCTCCTGGCCGGGGAAGCGGTGAACATGCGCACCGTCGGCCAAGCCTTGGGCCGATCTACCTGGGAACTGCTCGCCCCGATGCTCCAGGCCGCCCGCAAAATCTATCCGCAATCCTGAACACTGAACACTGATTGGCCATGCGCGACACCCAAAAAATCACCCTCATCGCGATCCTGATCCTGCTCCTTTCCCAGGCCTTCATGATCGTGCTGGTGGCCAATTCCTTTGAAAAAATCCACGTGGCCTCGGAACTGGCCCGATACGTCGTGCCCCAGAAGGATTTTAAGCGCCAGGTGGAGGGCGCGTTGCGCTTCGGCAAGCCCCTGGACAACCTGCTGGGCATGGACAAGCTGCTGGCCCGATCCGCGGAGAGTTACGACGATCTGACGAATATCGCGGTCTATTCCGCGCACGGCGATTTTTTGTACAGCCTGCGTCCCATTGATCAGTTCCCGGCGTTTCCGGATCTCCCCCCAAGCGCACAAAGCAAGACCATTTCCCTGGCCGATCCCCTGCTGGATGCCCGGGAAACCCCGGAAGCCTATCAAATTGCCATGCCCCTCTTTGGGCCGGGACAATCCTGGATGGGTGGCGAAAGCCCTTCTGCTTTCGCTGGAACCGTGGTCTTCGCCTTTTCCAAGCAAAACATCCGCGATGGCGTGCGGCTGTTTTGGCAGCAGCGCCTGTTCTACGGACTGGCCATCTCCGCCGCCGCGGCCCTGGCCCTGTTCCTGCTCCTGCGCCAGGTCCGGGGGGGGGATATGACCGCCCTGCGCCGGAAGATTTTCGTCCGCGTGCTGCTGGTCACGATTCTGGCCCAGCTCGCCTTTTCCGGCCTGAGCGCCCACCAATTCCACCATAACCATGTCCGCGTGCTGACGGAACGGGTTCAGGCCCAACTGGACCTGTTGCGCCAGGAGGTGGAGCGGGTTCTGGCCCGGGGGATCACCCTGGAACGGGTCAGCCGGATGGACGAATACCTGTTGGAAATTCTGGAGAACAATCCGGAAGTGACGAGGTTGGTTCTGCACGACGCGCAAGGTGCTCCCCTGGCCCAGGCCCAGGGACAGACCCCGACCCAGGAACAAGAAGCGCAGGACCAGGCCCAGGCCGCAGAGGAAACGAGACGTCCATCGTGGTTTTTGTCCGCCGCCGACTTGACCATCGTCCTGCCCGTGACGGGACCGACCCCGGACATCCAGGTTGGCAGCCTTCGCGCCACGTTAAACGCCAACGTCCTGCTCGCCGTGCTTTGGAAAATCCTGGTGGACTCGCTGACCGTGGCCCTGATCGCCTCGCTGTTCATCGTGGAGCAGATCTATTTTATGGTCAGCCGGATCAAGGAACGTCCCGAAGAAAACCGCCCCCTCAACACGGAACGGGAGAACCTGGACACCCTGTTACTGGCCCGATTCGCGGCCTTCGCGTTCCTGTTCGCCTTTGCCCTGCCCGTCTCCTTCGTGCCGCTGCAAATGCGCGAGCTGTACACTCCGATGTGGGGCCTGCCCAGGGACATGGTTCTCGGGCTGCCCATTTCCCTGGAAATGCTTTGCGCCCTGCTGGCCTCCCTGATTGCCGGGGCGACAGCGGACAGCCGGGGCTGGCGGCCGCCGTTCCTGGCCGGGGTGCTGGTCACGGCCGCGGGCCTCTTTTTCTGCTCCCAGGCCGAAACCGGCCTGCAGTATATTCTGGCCCGCGGGGTCTGCGGCCTAGGCTACGGCCTGTCCTGGATGTCCCTGCAAACCTTTCTCTTCACCCAATCCACCCCCTCCACCCGGGCCCAGGGGAGTTCCCATTTCGTGGCCGGGATTTTTTCCGGACATATCTGCGGTACGGCCCTGGGCGGAATCCTGGCGGAACGGATGGGCTTCAACGCGGTGTTTCTGGTCGGGGCGATGCTGATGACCTGTTCGCTGGTCCTCTTTTACCTGTTCATGCGCCGGATTCCGGACCAGGTCGGACAGGGCCCCACGGTTCTGGTCAAACCGCGGGCCCTGCTGCGCTACCTGACCAACCGGAACACCTTTGCCCTGATTTTTTGCTGCGTGATCCCCTTTTCCATTTGCCAGGTGGGGCTGCTTTTCTTCGCCACGCCGCTGTATCTGGACCAACTGGGCGTGAACCAGTCGGACATTGGCCGGGTGTTGATGATCTACGGTCTGTCCGTGGTCTACCTGGCCCCCCAGATCAGCAAGATCGTGGACCGCCAGGAACGGAAAATGCCGTTCATCGCCGTGGGCGGCCTGGTCGGGGGGCTGGGCCTGGCCCTGCTCTTCGTGCACCAGGGCTTCATGGCGGTGATGGCGGCCATTTTCCTGCTCGGCGTGGCCAGCAGCATCGGCTCCTCGGCCCAGACCGCCTTTGCCCTGAAATCGCGCGCCACCCAGGAGCTGGGCCCGGGCAAGGCCATGGCCATCCAGCGGGCCATGGACAAGCTCGGTCAGATGCTCGGCCCGCTTCTGCTTGGTCTGCTCATGTCCGGCGTCAGCATTGCCCAGGGGCTCGTGGTGCTGGGTCTGGGCTACATGCTCCTGTCCGGACTCTTCCTCGTGCTGGCCCGGGAGCGGGAGTCCGATGGATGATG
Source organism: Desulfonatronum zhilinae (assembly GCF_900182865.1). Taxonomy (NCBI): domain Bacteria; kingdom Pseudomonadati; phylum Thermodesulfobacteriota; class Desulfovibrionia; order Desulfovibrionales; family Desulfonatronaceae; genus Desulfonatronum; species Desulfonatronum zhilinae. Next base: position 231,490 of record NZ_FXUJ01000002.1, on the reverse strand, counting down.
GACGGGAAGAGTGAGCCCATGGCCGCAACGGGAACTGACCATTTCAGTCTGGGCGTGGAGCTGGAAATGCCCACGGCTGATGCCTCCACAGGCGCGACCCATCCGGTGCGCGGCTTTTTCGCCAATCTGGCCCAAATCCTCGCGGACCAGGGCCTAACCCTGGGCCTGACCCAGGGCCTGACCACGCAACCCCTGCACGGCAACGGGCGGGAATACGGTCTGCGCAGCCCGCGCGGCGTGCACTCCATAGACAACGGTTTCAACAATCTGGAAAGCTCCCTGGGCCCCGTGGCCGCCGGAGAAAGCAGCCTCGACACCCTGGCCGCGATGATCCGCCGGGAAATCCGGGACGTCAGCGCGGCCCTGGCCCGGGAAGGGGCCATGCTGGTCAATTTCAGCGAGCATCCCGACGTGGTGGTGAACGAGGACTTCTATTTCGCGCACCGGGCGCCCAAGGCCCTCTACGACTACCAGATTCTGCACCGCGGTTGGAACCATATGTCCGGGTTCGACGCCAAGGCCCAGAACAGCCCCAGCACGGGGATGGATTTCAGCCAGGCCGTCAGCGGCCTGAACTGCCTGGTCGCCCTGGCCCCGGCCTTCATCGCCCTGTATGCCAACAGCCCGTTCGAGGCCGGCAACCGCACCCCGGACAAGGAAAACCGGCTGACCATCTGGCCGCGCCAGTTGGATTGCTCCCGGATGCCCGGCGACCGCAAGCTACATCGAGCACCCGTTCGGCCCTTTCGGAATATGGCGGATTATCTGACGTGGATGTTCGGCCCGGACACCCAGATGTGGTTCGCCGAACATCGTGGCCAGGGCAAAAGCATCAGCCAGGCCTTGCTCGCGCCCGGCGATCCGCCCCTGCTGGATTTTTTGCGCGGCGGTCCGCGCTGGGTCGTGCCCTATGGACCGGGAAACGCCAAAATCGTGACGCCTTCCATCCGCCACCTGGAAGACCACCAGTTCACCCAGTACGGCGACTGCCGGTTGCGGTACGCTTTTGCCGACCCACCGCCGGAACTGGAGCGTTTCCTGGCCCTGCTCGACGAACAGCCAGACCAACTGGAGACCTTTTTTCAGGACCACACGGCGTACTGCTACCTGGAAGGCCGCGCCGCCGGGGCCACCTTCGCGGACCAGGAACTGCTGGACCTGGCCGGAGAGGAGGCCGGCGCCTCGGCAGCCGTATCGCCCAGTGCGCTGCAATATGGATTGTTGCGGGATTTGGACCGGACCAAACGGCTGGTGGCCGGCCATGCCTGGTCGGAGTGGGTCGGCCTGCGGGAGCAGGCCGTGCGCAATGCTTTGGACGGGGAGTATGGCGGAATCAAACTACGCCGGGTCTGCGCCGCGGTCCTGGAAATCGCCGGCAACGCCTTGGCCGCGGACCAAGCCTGGACCCTGGCCTATCCGCTCTGGGTCCTGCGGACCGGAAAAACCGGAGCGGACCGGGCCCTGGCCCGATTTGCGCGAAGCAGCGGCCCGCCGACACAGCGCCTGCGCGAGCTGATTCTGACCCGCCGGGTGATTCCGGTCTGATTCCCTCAGCCTCAACCCCGACAAACGCTGTCCACAGGTAGCAGGGGCGACCGGCCGGTCGCCCCTACGGGCGTGGGCATGAACAACCGTACCCGGAAGCGTCAAGCAGTATTCCTGGAAACAAGTGAACCATCCCACGTTGTCGGTGGTCGTTGGCGGGTCTACTCCCCGCCCACCGGCTCGATCTGGTCGTAGACCTCGTCCGCGGCTGCCAGGATGTCGAAGGGCGGGTCAAAGCCGATCATTTCCGCCGTTCGCAGATTGATGGCGATCTTGGGTGGGGCGTTCCAGCGTTGCGGCAGGTCACGGGGCTTGGCGCCATTGAAGATCTTGGCCACTGTTTCGGCATGAAATCGACCGACATACGCGAAACCGGCCTGGGCAATACTCAGCAGAGCGCCGTGCCTGACAAACTCCGAACCGGCCATGGCGAACGTGGCCACGTTGTGCTCCAGGAGCGGGGGAAGCAGGCTGGGCAGGTTGGGCAGTCCCTCGCCCCGGTGAACCGTGATGTACAGGGCCTCCACCTGGGGAGCCAACTCTTCGTAGCAGGCCCGAACTTCCGCGGAGGCCTGTTCCAAGGTGACGTCATTGTTTCTGGCGAAACAGTGGTGCAAGGAGAAGCCGCGCTCTTTGGCCACCAATTCGGCCTCGTCCAGGGCCGCGAAGGTCCGGCCTTCCACGCTGTCCTCGTAGACCAGCCCCATGCTGGTAAAGCCGATGATGTCGTGGAACAGCCGCAACTGCCGGGCGTAGCGTTCCGGTTCGACCTTGGCGTGGAGATGATCAAAGCCGGAATCGTCCATGCTCTGGATGATCCCAGAGGCCAGGGGGTTACTGGTGGAGGCGACCACCGTGGCCGTGGTGTGCTGGTCATTGGCCAGATCCAGTCCGGCCCAGGTGCCCAAGGCCAGGATCAAGTCCAGATCCTTGTCCCGTTCCAACCGTCCGAGCAACTCGGCCTTGGTGGCTTGACGCAAATCAACATTGAACTCAGAGGTATAAAAAGCGTCCTTGACGAATTCCAGGTAATCGGACTGGATGTTGTCCGCCACCCACTCCCAGGTCCGCCGATGATCCGGATCGTACTCCGTCGGCAACGACGCGGCCTTGATCCAGCCCAGATCCATCAGCCCAGCGACGATCCTCAGAAAAATCACCTCATAATCCGGAAAGGCTCCTCCCTCCAGATAACCGATCCGCCACTTTTGCCCGTTATTGTCCCGAGGCGCGGTGTCCGCGTCCTGGGCCCAAGACGCGGACGTCGCGAACGTTAAAAGGCAGATCATGCCGATGCAAACAAGAATTCTCCAAACTCGTCGCATATTCCTACCTCCGGATGCGTAGAGGTGAAGGGGAAAACAGAGGGATGGCCGAATTGCCAGCCCTTGTCGCGTCAATCCGTCATCGAAATCGCTATCGAGATCGAAATCGTTTTCTGACAAGCTTTCGATTTCGATTTCGATAGCGATTTCGATCCGGAAAGCGTCAGAGTGTCTTTGTCATCAACCCTGCTCGGTTTCCGCCTGGTGCAAGGCCTGGGTGGTGTCCCGGCTCAGGTCCGCGGTCAGGTAGTCCAGGGTCACGGGCAGGTCCATGCGCAGGCTGCGCAGGATCTGAATCCCGATACGGGCGCGCACGGCCCGGCATTGGAGGAGGTGCCCGCCGCGCTGGCGGTCCTCGGAAATGAAGTGCAGGTGCACTCCGGGCACGCTCAGGGAGGACATGAACCTCGGAGTGAAGAATCCGGCCAGAGTTCCGGAGAGATTGCTCATCTCAAAGGTGGGTTGATCCCTGGTCGCCTCGGTCAGGGGCCGATACTGGTCCTGCTTGGGCACGGACCGGGTGCGCACGAACTCGAAATCTCCGTCCACCCGCAGGGCGTACATCATGTTCGGAGAAGGAAACTCGTTTTCCAGCAGGGCCAACAGGGTCTCCAGATCCGTGAAGCCGGAGTCGATCTCCTCAAAGGTCAGTTCCCGGAAAAAACAGACGCAGGCAAAGGGCGTCAAGACGTCGTCCCCAGGCCTGTGCACCCGACCGTCTCCGGTGATCTGGAACGCCGAGCCGCCCAAGAGGACGAGTTCCCCGTCCAGATCGTTGAACGTCCCCAGCCCGAAATCTCCATGTTCCCTGAGCTGGCCCAGGGTGGTGTTCTGGCGGTAGATCCCTTCCACCAGGGCGTTCACCGGAGCGGAAAGGTACAGGGTGTCCCGTTCCGGTTCTCGAGAGTGTTCCGTCATGCTGACCTCCAGCGAGTCGTCGTCCGTCTATCCCGATTCGTCTAGCCCCGATCCGTCTAACCCGTCTAGCCAAGGATGCCCGCCGGACCGAATTTCTTGATCAGATGCTCGAAGAAGTCCACGGTCTTGACCAATCCGTCCTCGAGCTTGACCCGTGGTTCCCAACCCAGCCGCTGCTTGGCCAGGCTGATGTCCGGCCTACGACGTTCCGGGTCGTCTTTGGGCAGCGGCTTGTACACGATCTCCGACGCGGACCCGGTCATGGCCACCACTTTCTCGGCCAGTTCCTTGATGGTGAATTCCCCGGGATTGCCCAGATTGACCGGGCCGGTGAATTCGTCCGGAGAGTCCATCAGCCTTAGAAATCCGTCGATCAGATCCTCCACGTAACAGAATGACCGAGTCTGCGAGCCGTCGCCGTAAATGGTGATGGGCCTGCCCAACAGGGCCTGGACGATGAAGTTGGAGACCACCCGACCGTCGTTGGGATGCATCCTCGGCCCGTACGTGTTGAAGATCCGGGCTACCTTGATCCGCAGCTTGTGCTGGCGGTGGTAATCGAAAAACAGGGTCTCGGCGCAGCGCTTGCCTTCGTCGTAACAGGAACGGGGCCCGGTGGGATTGACGTTGCCCCAGTAACTCTCCGGCTGCGGGTGCACGGTGGGATTGCCGTAGACCTCGGAGGTGGAAGCCTGCATGATTTTGGCCCGGGTCCGCTTGGCCAGCCCGAGCATGTTGATGGCTCCATGGACCGATGTCTTCGTCGTTTGCACCGGATCGTGCTGGTAATGGATGGGAGACGCCGGGCAGGCCAGGTTGTAGATTTCATCCACTTCCACGAACAGCGGAAAAGTCACGTCATGGCGCATGATCTCGAAGTGCTTGTTGTCCAGCAAATGCTCCACGTTCATCCGGGACCCGGTGAAATAGTTGTCCAGGCACAGCACCATGCAACCGCGCTCCAGCAACCGTTCACACAGCCACGATCCCAAAAAACCCGCCCCACCGGTAACCAGAACACGTTTGTGAATATGCATCGAATCGTCCCTCTCCTGAAGTAAAATTGAGCGGCCACGGCCTTCCGTAGGTGCTACGAAATCGCTTGCCAAGTCTGAAAGGCCGCGAAGAGCGCCAAGATGATGAAAAATATCCCGCTGACGCGGTGCAGCAGTTTCATGGGAATGCGTTGCAGCACGGTGCAACCGGCCCAGATCCCCAGGGCGGAGGTGAGGATCAAGGCCGTCGTGGCTCCGGCCCAAACGGCCAGGGGAATACTCGTACTGCTCAAACCGACCACGGCCAACTGCGTCTTGTCGCCGAACTCGGCCACGAAGATCAGGGCAAAAGTGGCCAGGAAAATGCCGTGCCCGCTTGGCGGACTCGCGCATTCCCGGTCAGGCTCCTCCTCGGCCCGCATGCTCTGGATGCCGAAGACCAGAAACAACACCGCCACAATGGCATAGACCATCACCTCCGGAATCCAATTGGCCAGGGCCGCTCCGAAAACCACCGCCAGGGTGTTCAAGACCACAAAGGCCAATGCACTGCCGACCATCACCGGAAAAGCCCGGTGCCGGGCGGCCATGACCATACAGACCAACTGGCTCTTGTCGCCGATCTCCGCGGCGAAGATCAACAAAAAACTGGTTCCCGAGGCAATCAGAAAGTCGATCCCGCCAACGCCCAGCCCCGTGGCGGCCAAAACCGCAAGAACGTGCTCCATGGCTTCCTTGTTTATGACCAAGACCGTCGGCACGCGCCCCATTTGAAACATCCACGCCGACCAGATCATTCCCCGCGTTTCCGCGTCACCTCTAGCAGGGTGCACGGATGAAGGGCAAGCCGTCGGAGATGGTGTCGTGGGGATCACGACCGTTCCAATTGACACGACCGAAATATAGTAATTACAGTAATTATATTTCTATTGAAATGAAGCGGAACAGCATCTCGAACACGGCACAAAGGAGCACAACGCATGGAGCATCACGCCCGCTCACACCCCATCAAGCTCGTTCCCATCGGCAACTCGAAAGGCGTCAGGATACCGAGCAAACTCATCAAGAAATACGGTTTTCTAAGTACCCTCGTGCTGGAGGAAACCGAAAAAGGATTGCTCTTACGCGGAGAAAGGGACGGCAAGCTTAGTTGGGAGGACACATTCCAGACCATGGCCGAAGAAAAGGAGTCTTGGGACGATTTCGAGGCCACACTGCTGGACGGGTTGGAAAATGGCGATGACGACAATTTCTAGATACGAAATTTACCTTGCCGACCTCAACCCGACCATCGGAGGAGAGATCAAAAAGGTCCGCCCGGTGGTCATCGTCAGCCGGGACGAAATGAACCGACACCTGGAAACCGTGGTCGTCTGCCCACTGACCACGCGCCTGCATCCTCGCTGGCGCTCTCGCCTTCAGGTCGAATGCGCGGGGAAAAGCTCCGAAATCGCCGTGGATCAAATTCGAACCATCAGCAGGCAGCGGCTGATCCGGAAAATCGACCAGATCTCCGACGCCCAGGCAGCCCAACTGCGCACCCTGATCACGGAAATGTACGCCGAGTGACCCACGTAAAAAAAGAACGGGTCAACGTCACAAGGACGCCGACCCGTTCAATGGCCATTCCAGGGAAGGGATGACCGTCTATTCATTCAAGGATTCGTACACCTTGCCCACCAGCTTTTCCGACGGCGTCAGGGTCTTTTCGCCCTTGGTCCATTTCGCGGGGCAGGCTTCCGCCGGATGGTCCAGGAGGTAGATGTTGGCCTCCATCTTCCGCAGCAGCTCGTCCGAGTTCCGCCCCACGTTGTAGAAATTGATCTCCGAAGAGACCAAAACCCCTTCCGGATTGATGATGAACGTCCCACGCAGATCCAACCCGGTATGGCAGTCGTAGACCCCGAAATAGCGGGACACCGCGCCGTTGGGGTCCGCGGCCATGATGTACTTCACCTTCTCCAGCAGCTTCTCGCTGTTCCTCCAGGCCAAGTGTGAGAACTTGGTGTCCGTGGACACGGCGACCACCTCGCAACCCATCTGCTCCAGGGCCGCGTATTTGTCCGCCAAGTCGGCCAATTCCGTGGGGCAGACAAAGGTGAAGTCCGCCGGGTAGAAAAAGAGCACTACCCATTTTCCGGCCTTGTTCAGTTCCTTCAAGCTTACGGTCCCGAAAGACCCCTCTTTCGGGTCGTAGGTTTCCATGGTGAAATTGCAAACCTTCTTTCCAATTTTCACATGTTCCACCGGTTCATGATGCGGTTTGACGTCACATCCCATAACAAGTTCCTCCCTTGGTTGAGTAGGTTGAATGTCGCAACTGGCAGACACGAGTTCTTTATTAAGAGGAATGATTCACATTGTCAAGAATAAAATTTGACTCAACCGAGACGTTCCCGCGCCACAAATTGCCGTCATCGCGTCCCGCGGGGAAAAACGGCCTTCCTTGCAGGCTGATAACGCCTCTCCGCCTCGCCCAACCGAAGGCCCTGGCTCTCGGAATCAGCCGCTTTTTGGTTGCCGTTATCCCAGGCGTGGTGCTATTGGTAGCCGTTCCGATCTACAACGTCTCGCCCAGATTGATTCACAAGGGAGGAAACATGTCCGAAACAGGAAAGAGCAAGGGCCATTACGCGGGGCTTTTTGGGGATCAAAGCTCCCGATGTTGCGCCGTGGTGTTTGGTGAATCGGAGCAAACACCTCCAACCCCCCTGTATCTGGCAGCGGACATCGGAGGGACCACCAGTCGGTTCGCGCTGTTTGAGGATCTCGGCGGCACCATGCGGCTCCGCAGCGTGGAGCGGATTCCCACCTCTGAGGCAGAATCATTCAATGATCTATTGCGATTGCTCAAGGACGGCCCCCTGGGGCCGGAGTTGTCGCACTGTCGGGCCGGGGCTCTGGCCGTGGCCGGAGCGGTGCAAGGCGGGATCCAGGCCGACCCGCCGAACATCCCCTGGGCCATCGACGTCCGCTCCACGAACCTGTCCGGCCTCCCGGACACACTGATCCTGCTCAACGATTTCGCGGCCCAGGCTTATGCCTGCAAGACCGCGGCCCTGGATGAGGCCGTCACGATCAACGCCGGTCGGCGGAATGAACGGGGCATGGTGGGAGTGATCGGCGCGGGGACCGGGCTGGGCCATGGGATGCTGGCCCCGTTGCCTGAGCAGGGCTTGGGGGACTTTCCTGGGAGGAGCTTTCTGGCATGGCCTTCGGAGGCGGGACACGCCGCTTTCGCGTTCGTGAACCGAGAGGAGGCGGCCTTCGAAGACTTCGTGCGCCGCGAACTGGGGCTGGAGTATGTTTATGGGGATGTGGTCGTTTCCGGCCAAGGCTTGGCCTTGCTGCACCGCTTCCACTTCGGCCAGGACCTCAGGCCGGAGCAGGCTGCCGCCGCCATGGACGAAACATCGCCCGTGATGAGCTGGTTTGCCCGGTTCTACGGCCGGGCCTGCCGCCACTTTGCCCTGAATATTCTGGCCACCGGCGGAATCGTGGTCACCGGCGGGGTGGCGGCCAAAAATCCCGGCCTGATGCGACACCCGGAGTTTTTTCGCGAATTCACGGACAACCCCAACTACCGGGCTCTGCTCCAGGACATCCCGGTCGTCCTGAATACCAACCAGGACAGCGGACTGTGGGGCGCGGCCCTGGCAGCCAAGCTCGCGGCCCGGAGGCGGCCGATACCCTCAGCGACGCCGCCTGAACCGCACGGCAATCACGAGACAGGGAGAACGTGCGCTGAAGGGCGGCTCGTCGCCGACGGATGATCAGCCCGTCAAGCCAAGGCTCGAAAATCGGGACAGGATGTCCGCCTTGGACATATAGCCCTCGTAACGCAGAACCTCCCGTCCGTCCTGGTCAAAAAAGATCAGGGTCGGCAGGACGCGGATGGTCCCGAAGGAGCGCCCGATGTCCGGACGAAGGCCCACGTCGAAGGTGTAGATGCGAAACGCTTCGCCGTGCCCTCTCTCCAACTCCGCCAAGATGGGGATCATCCGTTTGCAGTGAATGCAGTTTTCGGTTTTCAGGTTCACCAGTCGCGGCAATTCTCCCGGCACCCCGGGCAGGGCCGGGGCCGGATCGATTTCCGGTCCGGTCAATTGGGACTGGGTGGTGGTGTAGTGTTGGATCAGCCCCACGGAAGCGAACAGGGCCATGAGGATGACGATGATTCCGGCTTTGCTGTAGGAGGTCATAATGTAAAGGTATGAGGGTTGGGGGTGAAACGGGTTCGGTTGCCGTTCTGCGCCAAAGGTCTTCAGTCCGCTGTCTTGAGGCCGAGACCACGGAGCTTTTTGTACAGATAGGTGCGCTCCATGCCGATGGTTTCCGCCAGCCGGGTGACGCTGCCGTTGCAGCTGTTCAGCTTATCCTCCAGAAACTTGGCCTCGAACTGGGCCCGGGCCGCCTTGAAGTCCACCGGCCAGTCGTCGTCCGGGTCAAAAGGTCCGCGACCGTTGCCCGCGCCGTGGTCCGTGACCAGCATCTCCGGCGGCAGCATCTCCGGCAGGATGGTTTGTCCGGGATACATAATGCACATCCGCTCCAGAAAATTCTTCAACTCGCGGACATTGCCCGGCCAGGGGTAACGTTGCAGTGCGGCCATGGTCTCCGGGGGAAAGCGCAGGGCTTTGAAACCCTGGGTCCGGATCAGGCCGCCCATGAAATCGGCCAGGAGCAGCGGAATGTCCGCGACCCGCGCCCGCAGGGGCGGGACATACAGCGGAAACACCTTCAGCCGGTAGTAGAGATCCTCCCGAAACCGTCCGGCGCGAATCTCCTCGGGCAGGTTCTTGTTCGTGGCCGCGATCACCCGGACATCCACCTGGATGGTCTTCCGCCCTCCGACCCGTTCAAAACGCTGCTCCTGCAGGATGCGCAGAATCTTGGCCTGGGTCTTCAGGCTCATGTCCCCGATTTCGTCCAGAAACAAGGTGCCGCCGTGGGCCAACTCGAACTTGCCCACCTGAGCCCGGTCCGCGCTGGTGAAGGCGCCTTTTTCATGACCGAACAGCTCACTTTCGATCAATTCCTCGGGAATGGCCGCGCAGTTCACCTCCACCAGGAGCTTGTTCACCCTGTGACTGAGCTGATGCAGGGACCGGGCTACGATTTCCTTGCCGGTGCCGTTCTCGCCGGTGATCAGCACCCAGGCCTCGGTGGGCGCGACCTGACGAACCTGCTGCTGCAACTGCTGGACCCGGGGCGTCTCCCCGGTCAATTCCTGGACCCGAGTGTCCCGGATCTGGCTGCGCAGAACCATGTTTTCCTGGCGCAGTTCCTTGAATTCCACGGCCTTGGCCGTGGTCACCAGGACCTTTTCCAGGGAGAGCGGCTTTTCGATGAAGTCGAAAGCGCCTTTCTTGATGGCCATGACCGCGGTTTCAATATTGCCGTGGCCCGAGATCATGATCATCGGCAGATGCGGCAACGCCCCGTGAACCCGATCCAGCACCTCCAGGCCGTCCATGCCCGGCAACCAGATGTCCAGAAAGCACAGATCCGGGTCGGCTTCGGCAAGCACCTCCAGACCTTGTTCCCCGCTGGCCGCCTCCCGGACCTCGTGGCCCTCGTCCTCCAGGATGCCCCGCAACGTGGTGCGAATGTCCTCTTCGTCGTCAACTATGACGATCTGGGCCATGGCCGTCCTCACGGGGTAAAAGGAAAATCGGAAGAACCATCACGGACAGTAGCCTTCCTTACGGGCAAAATCCAGGGTCGTGCAGCGGCCCAACGCGCAGGCCGCGCGCAGATCGTCGCATCCTTGGGCCAGTTGACCGAGTTGCAGAAGGACCACCCCGCGGTTGTTCAGGGCCCCGTAATTGTCCGGTTCCAGGCGGATCACCCGGGTGTAATCGTCGATGGCCTGGGAATACTGCTCCAATTCCTGGTGCGCCAGGCCGCGTCCCAAAAGGGCCTGGGGATGATCGGGCTCCCGGCTCAAGGTCTGGGTAAAGTCGGCCACGGCCCGTTGATGATCCGCGGCCAAAGCGTACAACGAGGCTCGGTGAAAGTGAATCAGCGCATCTCCAGGGGCCAAGCGTAAGGCAGTGTTGAAATCGTCCAGGGCGGAACGCAGATCGCCCTGAGCGCCGGAGGTCAGCCCTCGCTCCATGTAGGCCGGAGCGGTGGGCTCAAGGCGAATGGCCCGCGTCAAATCGGTCAAAGCCGGGTCCAGCCGCCCCAGTTCCCGCAAACTCTTCCCTCGCCCAAACAGGGCTTCGGCGGACTCCGGCGCCAACGACGCGGCCACGTCGAAATCGGCCAGGGCCTGTTGGTGATTGTCCCGTTCCAGATACAGCCGCCCCCGGTACAGGCGGCCTTCCAGATGGTTCGGGGAGGCCCGCAACAACCGGCTCAGCTCCTCCAGAGCGCGGTTGAGGTCTCCGGCTTCCAGACGGGCCCGAGCCAGTCCGAACAAAGCCCCTTCATTCTCCGGAGCCAATTGGACCGCCTGCTCGTAATCAGCCGTGGACCTGGCCCAATTGCCCATCCGGGCGTAGGCTTCTCCGCGCAGCTTCAGGACCGTGGGATCGCCCGGGGCCAAGCGCAGGGCTTGGTCCAAGTCCACGATGGCCCGTGGGAAGGATCGATTGGACATGTGCCGCTGAGCCCGGGCGATGTACAGCGCGGCGTTATGCGGATCATCGCTGATGGCCTGGTCCAATTCGTCCAGGGTCATGTTTGCGGCCGCGTCCGGAATGGCCGTGAAGGCCCGGTCCACGACCGGCGGAGCCAGCAGAAAAAGGCAGGCTGCCAGGACAAGAAAGAGGGAACGAAAAGGAGGGCGAAAAAAGAGTAGCGAAGATGTACCTTGATGCATGGAAAAACTCAGGAGCGTTTCCGAGGGTTCGACAAAAGAAGAACTTGCCGTAGCAGAAGGAAAAATGCAAACCCGGGCCACGGTGTGGTTCACGGTGCCGAATTGTTTGGTTGACATTGTTTCGATCACCCGGATTGAAGGTGATGGGTGCCGTAGGGGCGCACCTGTGTGTGCGCCCCTTGTGGGTTGAGGCGACGTCTCGAATGGGCGAAATTCACACGATTGAGCGGCAAAACGTTGCAAACGAAACCATCAAACCAGCGGGATCGGCCATCCGCAAGGGCGGACACACAGGTCCGCCCCTACCGCACCAGAACCCCTTTCGGCGGCGTGAAATCGAACAGCGTGGGCTCCAAGTCCGGATCGAGACGCAGGTTGTGCAAGGTAACCTGGTTGATATTGCCGTAAAAATCCACGGCCAGGACCTGCTGCAACAAGAACGTTTCCGGATCGACCCGGATCGTGGCCTCCACCAGGCTGGGCTCCGGAACACGGGGCCGGAGACGGATCACCGTGGCGGCTGTATCCTCGGCCAGGTCCACCTCGGTCAGAAAATCGTCGTCCAGCCGGGCCTGCCCGGAGAGAATCTTCAGCACCGTGGCTGAACCGAGCACGTCCTCCACGGCGTAGCGATACGCGATTTCCTCGTCCTCGAAATAGTTCCAGACCACTTCGGAACCGACGATGAGCAGTTCCGGTTCAGGACTGACGGTTTCCCAGCGGATCAGCCCGGGATACCGAAAATACAGGACTCCTCGACGCTCCTCGCTCTCCCGGCTGGCGGCCACCGTCAGTTCCTGAGTAAACTCGGCCTGGAACGACTGGATGGATTCATACCGGCGCTGAATTTTTTCAACGATCCCCTCCTCCGCCAGGGCCGTGCCCGCCGCACCCCAAAAAATGGCCGCCAGTCCGACAATCCCTACGAAAGCTCGAAAAAAATGGCCCATGACTCTCTCCCCTGATGTCGACTTCCGCTCCGAGCTCGGAGCGTTATCACTTCATCTCGCTCAAAAAAACCACGTCCTCTCCATCCTGCTCCTTGACGTACACGTCCACCTGTTCCTGCTGGGAGGTGTTCACCTTTTTCCCGACATAGTCCGCATGGATGGGCAGTTCCCGGTGACCGCGGTCCACCAGGACCAGCAGTTCCACTCGTTTCGGACGTCCATAGTCCAAAATGGCTTCCAGAGCCGCGCGAATGGTTCGCCCCGTGAACAGGACATCGTCCACCAGGATGATTTCCCGGTCGTCCACGGGAAACGGGATCCAGGTTTTGTGAATCTGCGGCTGGCCGTCCAGATTGGTCCAGTCGTCGCGGTACAGATTGATGTCCAGACTGCCAAAGGGAATTTCCCGCCCAAAGCGCTGCTCCAGGACGGATTTCAGCCGCTTGGCCAGCTCCACCCCGCGGCGTTGAATCCCGACCAGGGCCAGGTTCGCGCCCTCGCCGTGCCGTTCGATGACCTCGTAGGCCAATCGTTCCATGGTCCTTCGGATTTCCTCGGCGTGCAGCAGGGTCTTTTTATCCGTCTGCGCGCCTCCAGCCGGTGTCATCATGAGGAGTCTCCTTCATCGTCCGTCTCACCAAGCCAACTGACGGCTTTTATCCGTATTCAGCTTAGGGAGTTGTCTGATCCCAATTTACCATTTTTGCCCTGCCCGAGCTTTCTGCTCCGCGAGAGTGGGAGGAGGCATGTAAAATGGTGGGACAGGCATCTTGCCTGTCCGTGCAGGCAGGATGCCTGCACCACCCTATTCACAAACGCTCATTCAGTAACAGCCATCCCTTAAAATTCCGCCCATTCATACTCGCAGGCCTCAGCCACGGCCTTGTAGACCACCTTTCCGCGGACCACGTTCAAACCCTGACGCAGGGCCGGGTCTTCCTGGCAGGCTCGGGGCCACCCCTTGTCCGCCAATTGCAGGGCGTAGCGCAGGGTCGCGTTGGTCAGGGATTCCGAGGCTGTCCGGGAATACGCCCCGGGCATGTTGGCCACGCAGTAAAGATTGACGCCGTTGCCCACTCGAAAGCAAGGATTGTCGTGGGTGGTGGGCCGGGACAGTTCCGTGGATCCGCCCTGGTCGATGGCGATGTCCATGATCACCGAGCCGGGCTTCATGGCCTCGATGATTTGCCTGGTGATCAGCTTGGGCGCGGAGGCTCCGGGAATGAGCACGCAGCTGATGACCACGTCCGCCTTGACCACCTGGTCTTCGATATTCAGGGCGTTGGAGAACAGGGTTTTGATTTTCTGGTCCAGATGGTGGTACAGTCGATAAATTTTGGCCATGTCCACGTCCAGGACCAGCACGTCAGCTCCCAGCCCCACGGCCATCTGAGCCGCGCCCGCGCCGGAGATGCCCGCGCCGATGATCACCACCCGGGCCGGCAACGTGCCGGTAACTCCGCCCAGAAACACGCCGCCGCCGCCGTTATAGTGGCAAAGCATTTCCGTGGCTTTGGTCACGGACATCCGCCCGGCGATCTCGGACATGGGCGCCAGCAGCGGCAGGCTTTTGTCCGGCAACTGCACGGTTTCATAGGCAATAGCCACGCAACCGGACCGGACCAGGGCGTCGGTTAAGGTCTTGTTCGCGGCCAAATGCAGATAGGTGAACAAAGTCAGGTCTTCGCGCAGGTACCTGTATTCCTGGCTGAGCGGCTCCTTGACCTTGATCACCAGTTCCTGGCTCCAGGCCTCTTCCGCGGTTCCCATCCGCGCCCCTTGGGAGACGTAGACGTCGTCCAGGGCCCCGCAGCCGTCTCCGGCCCCGGATTCCACGACCACCTCATGCCCGTGCTCCACCAGGGCCTTGATCCCGGAGGGAAACAACCCCACGCGGCGCTCCTGCGCCTTGATCTCCTTCGGTACTCCGATCCGCATATGGTTTCTCCTTGCAAGATGGCGTCCAAATGTATCGACGATCAGTACGCATCGAAATCGGTCTTGGGCGAAAAATTTTCAATGCATGATCAGGGTGAGCTTTTTTCGATGTCGATTTCGATAGCGATTTCGATTGATTCCATGGTCGTTGTGAAAAGCCGGTTCACAACAGCGGAGAAAAATCGTACCGTACAAACCAAGCGACCGCGAGTTTTCGTGTCCCGCCCCACGCCCCCCTCTACCATCAAACCCGGAAGCGCCATGAACACTCCTCAGTCCAATGTCCATGCCCGGCACCCTAGTCAGCCCGAAGCCCGCCGCAAATCCGAATACGTCGTCCAGGGCATGACCTGCGCGGCCTGTGTGCGCCGCGTGGAAAATGCCGCTTCCGGGGTGGCAGGGGTCCGTTCCGTCTCCGTGAACCTGGCCACCGAAACCATGTCCGTGGAGTGGGACCCGAACGCTTCACGTTCCGAGGACCGTGAGGGTCGCCTGCTTCAGACCGTCCGGGATGCGGGATACGACCTGCGCGCTGACCCCGAGACCGACGCGTCCGCCGACCTTTCGGGCGGTCAGGTGGAGCTGGGCATTCGGGGCATGACCTGCGCGGCCTGCGTGCGTCGCGTGGAGCAGGCCATTGCCGGATTGGAAGGCGTGGATTCGGCCGAGGTCAATCTCGCATCTGAAACGGCTCAGGTACGCTTCCAACCCGAAAAGGTCAATCTTCCGGCCATTCTGGAGGCCGTCCGTGACGCGGGGTACGAGGCCTTTACCCAAGACTCCGGGCAGGGAGGGCCGCGGGAATCGCTGATGGACGCGCAACGCCGGGAAATGCTCAAGCGGCTGGCAACCCTGCGTTCCAAGCTGATCCTGGCCATGGCCTTCGCCGTCCCGATCTTCATCATTTCCATGGGTGAAATGGTCGGCCTGCCCATGCCGGGGTTGCTCAGCCCGCACCACTCCCCGCTGACCTTCGCCTTGGCCCAGTTTCTGCTCACCCTGCCCGTGGTCTGGGCCGGTCGGGAATTTTACCTGCGCGGCTTTCCCAACCTCTGGAAGCGGGCCCCGAACATGGATTCCCTGATCGCCGTGGGCACCGGCGCGGCGGTGGTCTACAGCACCTGGAACCTTCTGGAGATCGCCCTGGGACACGAACCCATGGCCAGGGCCATGGACCTGTACTTCGAATCCGCGGCCGTGATCATCGCCCTGGTCACGCTGGGCAAGTACCTGGAAAATCGCTCCAAGGTGCGCACCTCGGATGCCATCCGGCAACTCATGGCCCTCACGCCGAGCACGGCCACCCGAGTTCGTGACGGCCGGCGGGAAAGCATCCCCGTGGAACGGATCCAGCCCCAGGACCTGCTCCTGGTCAAACCCGGGGAGCGTATTCCCGTGGACGGCAAGCTCACCGAGGGCCAGACCAGCGTGGACGAGTCCATGCTCACCGGGGAAAGCTTGCCCGTGTCCAAAAAGGAGGGCGATCCGCTGATCGGCGGCACCCTGAACGCCCACGGCTCCATCTACATGGTCGCCGAGCGAGTCGGCCGGGACACGGTCCTGGCCAGGATCATCCGATTGGTCCAGGAAGCCCAGGGCTCCAAGGCCCCCATCGCCAGCATGGTGGACCGCCTCAGCCTGTACTTCGTGCCCATCGTGATCTGCGTGGCCGTGCTCTCCGGCCTGGGCTGGTATTTTTTGGCCGGGGAAGCCTTCACCTTCGCCCTGCGAATCTTCATCGCGGTGCTGGTCATCGCCTGTCCCTGCGCCATGGGGCTGGCCACGCCCACGGCGATCATGGTCGGTACCGGACGCGGAGCCCAGCTCGGCGTGCTGATCAAGGGCGGGGAAGCTCTGGAAATGGCCCGCGGCGTAAAGACCGTGGTCCTGGACAAGACCGGCACTCTGACCGAAGGCCGCCCGGCAGTGACCGACATCCTCATCCTGTCCGGCCAGGCCCTGTCTGAAAACGAGCTGCTGCGTCTGGCCGCCGGAGCTGAAGCCCGCTCCGAACACCCCCTGGCCGCGGCTATTGTCCAGTCGGCCCGTGAACGCGGCCTGGAAGAGCCTCGGGCCGATGACTTCGCCTATATTCCCGGACAGGGTATCCGGGCCCGGGTGGAAGGCCGTGTTGTGCTCCTGGGCAACAGTCGGCTCCTGGAGACCGACCAGGTTCAAGGTTGGGACTCCGCACAACTTCGGGAGATGCGCGACAAGCTGTCCGGTCAGGGCAAGACGCCCCTGCTCATGGCCGTGGACGGTGTCGCGGCCGGAATTCTGGCCGTGGCCGACCGGATCAAGCCCGAGGCCGGGGAAGTGGTCGCCAAGCTGAAGGGCATGGGCCTGCGGGTGGTCATGCTCACCGGCGACAACCTACGCACAGCCCAGGCCGTGGCGGCCCAGGCCGGAATCGACGACGTCCGGGCCGAGGTCCTGCCGGAGAACAAGGCTGAAACCGTGGCTGAACTCCAAGCACAGGGGATCAAGGTGGCCATGGTCGGTGACGGAATCAACGACGCTCCGGCCCTGGCCAAGGCCGATCTGGGCGTCGCCATGGGCACGGGCATCGACGTGGCCATGGAATCCGGGGACATGGTCCTGATGAGCGGCAATCTGCACGGCCTGACCACCGCCCTGACCCTCAGCCGGGCCGTTGTCCGGAACATCAAGCAGAACCTGTTCTGGGCCTTCGCCTACAACGTCATGGGCATCCCCATCGCCGCCGGCCTGCTCTACGCCTTCGGCGGCCCGACCCTCAGCCCGATGATCGCCGGAGCGGCCATGGCCATGAGTTCGGTTTCCGTGGTCACCAACGCCCTGCGTCTGCGTCTTTTTCAGCCGTCCTGATCCCTGCCGGGACCCTTGGAATTTGACAAAACGTGTTCACGTATTTAATTATGGTGGACTTGACGAACTATTTCACTTGGAGGTTACAATGTTTGAATTGACACCGTCCGCGAAGCAGCAGCTGGACAGCTATTTTCAGGGCAAGGACAGCTCGCCCATCCGCGTGTACATGGCCCCCGGCTGAGGCGGTCCGAAACTTGCTCTTGCTCTGGATGAGCAGAGGGATTCCGACAGTGTGCACGCGATCGAAGGCTACACTTTTGTCGTCGATCAAGATTTGATCAAGAATGCCGGCGGCATCAAGGTCGACATGACCCCTTACGGGTTCGCCGTCAGCTCGACCGTGAGCATGGGCGGCGGAGGCGGAGGCTGCTCAGGTAGTTGTTCTTCCTGCTAGCAGTGCCTTCGGCCCGCGAGGCCCTGGCAACGACTCACGACAACGCGGGTGGAGCCGTTCGGCTCTACCCGCGTTCCCTTTTTCATTCTCCAGCGTATAGGCGTCTTCATCGAAATCGAAATCGCGATCGCGATCGCGATCGAAATCGAAACCTCATCCATGAAGATGACGTCATCACAGGGTGATGAACAGTATTTTCCAATTCCGATTTCGATTCCGATTTCGATCGCGATTTGGATTTTGATAAGAACGAATCCCCCCCTGTTGATCTTCCGCCCTTCCTTGACAGCGGCGTATCCAGTCCATAGGTTATTTTGTTTTTTACATCTTTATTTCACGGAAAGGAGAGCAATTCATGGCTTACGATATCCGATTGGTGAAGCTGATCACCGGCGACCTGGCCCTTGGCAAGTGGGAGGAAAGCGAACACAAAATCAAGGACATCGCCGTCATCCAGACCATGCCCACCCAGAGCGGCGGCGTCCAGATGATGCTCCTGCCCTTCGGCTACCCCTTTGAGAACGAGATCACCGGCGAAATTTCCATGGACCACATCATTTACGTCTACAAGACCTTCCCGGACGAGCTGAAAACCAAATACATGGAAGCCAGCAGCAACCTGACCCTGTCCTCTCCCGGGGACCTGCAACGCCTGAAGAACATGGGCGGTCCCGGTGGAGCTCCCGGCGGGAAAGGCATCTCCCTGATCAAATAGCGTCCCTTCCGGCTTCGGACCCCTTCTTCGACAAAGGGCGGCGGTGCTCCCCATATCCCGCCGCCCTTTGTTCGTTCTATGAGACCCACCCCATGCGTGACCTGCTCCCCCTGCTTCCCCGCCCCAGCCAGTACCTGGGCACCGAGCCCAATGCCGTGCACAAGGACCCTTCCCGCGTGCAAGTGCGCGCGGCCCTGGCCTTTCCGGACCTGTACGAGGTGGGCATGTCCTACCTGGGCGGGCGCATCCTTTACCATGCGGTGAACGCTCATCCGGAGTTCTGGGCCGAACGGGCCTTTGCCCCGCCTCTGGAAGCGGCCCAAATCCTGCGAGACTCGGGAACGCCTTTGAGCACCCTGGAATCCGGCACCCCCCTGCGGGACATGGACGTCCTCGCCTTCAGCCTGACCCACGAGTTATGCTATACCAACGTTCTGTACATGCTGGACCTGGCGGGCATCCCGTTTCGCTCCCAGGACCGGGACGAGAGTCATCCCCTGATCCTCGGCGGCGGCGGAGTGGTTTTCAACGCCGAACCCATGGCTCCGTTTTTCGACCTGTTCCTGGCCGGGGACGGGGAAGAGGCCCTGCCGGAAATCCTGGCTCTGGTCGACCGTTGTAAGACCCAAAGCCTCTCCAGGGCCGAATTTCTTCAGGCGGCCCGGGAGATCACCGGCTGCTACGTGCCGTCGTTTTTTACCGTCGACGAGTCCGACGGCCCCACCGGACACGCCGCAAGCTTCTCAGCTGCGCTCCGCCCCCGTTACGCCAACTACGCCCAGGTGGAGAAACGCATCCTGCCGGACCTGAGCGCCGCGGACTTTCCCACGAACCAGGTTGTTCCCTTCGGGCCGGTGGTCCATGACCGTCTGAGCATCGAGATCGCCCGGGGCTGCACCCGGGGCTGTCGATTCTGCCAGGCCGGGATGATTTATCGTCCGGTCCGGGAACGCCGCCTGGACGAGTTGGACAGGATCATCCAGCAGGCCCTTGGACGGACCGGGTTCGACGAGCTCTCCTTTCTCTCCCTGAGCACCGGGGACTTTTCCTGCCTGGACGCCCTGTTTCAGCGCAGCCATGCCCGGTGCCGGGATCGGCAGGTCTCGGTCTCCCTGCCCTCGCTCCGGGTGGGCTCGGTCAGCGGCCAGGTCATGGACATGATCGCCGGGATCCGCCGCACCGGCATCACCCTGGCCCCGGAAGCCGGAAGCCAGCGCCTGCGGGACGTGATCAACAAAAACATCACCGAACAGGCCCTGCTGGACCATACCCGCGAACTCTTCGCCCGGGGCTGGTCCGCGGTGAAGCTCTACTTCATGATCGGCCTGCCCACGGAAACGGACGAAGATTTGCGGGCCATCGTGGACCTCTGCCTGAAAGTGGCGGCCACGGCCGGGGAGCGGGCCAAGCGCTTGCAAATCACGGCCTCCATCTCTCCCTTCGTGCCCAAGCCCCAGACCCCGTTCCAGTGGGAGGAGCAGATGTCCTTCGAGGAAACCCGGCGGCGTCTGAATCGGCTCAGGGACCTCTTTCGGCCGCACAAGCGGCTGGTGATGCGCTGGCATATGCCGGAAATGAGTTACCTGGAGGGCGTCTTTTCCCGCGGGGACCGAGCTCTGGCGAACGTGGTGGAACGGGCTTTCGCCAAGGGCGCGCTCTTTTCCAGTTGGGCCGATTCCCTGAGCCTGGAGTCCTGGCTGGAGGCCATGCGGGAATGCGGCCTGGACCCGGACTGGTATCTGCGGGCCAGAGACCCGGAGCAGCCGCTGCCCTGGGACCACGTTTCCAGCGGTATCCGCCGCTCCTTTTTGCTGCGGGAGCGCCGCCTGGCCCTGGAGGGCCGAACCACGCCGGACTGCCGCAACGGCAAATGCCTGGGCTGCGGCGTCTGCACCACGACCAAGGTCAAGACCGCGCTGCGCCGCCAGACCGGCCTGGACATTCGGCCTCGGGTGAATCAGGACGAGCACGCCGACAGCTTGGCCCCGTGGCTGGGGAATGGAAAGGATGGGAGAGATGGGACGGATGCGGAGGACGGCCGGAGCCGGTTGGTTCCGGCCCGGCAGCCCGAGGAGGACGTGGACCGGACACCAGAGCAAGTCCCTGAAGACCTGGGGGCCAAAGCCAACGCCCTGCGCATCGCCTACCGCAAGCTCGGCCCGGCGGTGTATTTCAGTCAACTGGAACTGACCCGGCTTTTCGAGCGCTGCATGCGCCGGGCCGGGGTGGCCATGAGCTTCTCTCAGGGCTTCCATCCCATGCCCCGGATGTCCTTTGGCCGGGCTCTGCCCGTGGGCGTGGGCAGTGTTCGCGAGGAAATGGTCGTGGTGCTGCGCGCGCCCATGACCGCCGCCGAACTGTGCGCCCGGCTGGCTCCGGAAGTGCCCAAGGGGCTGGAGATTCGCGGCGTGGAGGACGCCCCGCTCAAGGGGCGGGCCGATCAACCGGCTTTTGAGGAATACCTGCTCCACCTCCTGGGCCGCGAATCATCCTCAAGGGCTGAAGCAACGGCCATATGGCGGTCGTTCCTCTCCGCTGACCAGTTCCCCTTTGCCAAGAAGACCAAGCGCGGCTCACGAGAAATCAACCTCCGAGCCCTGTTCCGGTCCATTCGCTTCCTGGGCGAAAACCGTCTCCGGCTGCTCTTCGACTTCCGGGAAGACTACCTCAACCCCTGGGCCGCCATCACCGCCGTGACCCCGGAACTCTCCTTCCAGACCGCCCGACTGACCAAGATCCGGGGGTTGACCGTCGAGCCTTGAAAAATCCCTAACTATGCCTCCCTGATTTTGTCTTGCGAAAGCGTGAAGAAAAAGGTCGAGCCGAGACCAGGCGCGCTTTCAGCCCAGATCCGGCCGCCGTGCCGCTCCACGAATTCCTTGCAGAGCAACAGCCCGAGACCGCTGCCGCTCTCTCCTTCGGTTCCGCGGTTTCTCGTCTTTCTGGTCATGGAAAAAATGCCTTCCATGGTTTCCCGGTCCATGCCCACACCGGAATCTTGAACAGCGACGGTGACGTCGGCATTCGCTTCCACCGCGCGGA
The DNA here is from genome assembly GCF_900182865.1 of Desulfonatronum zhilinae. Taxonomy (NCBI): domain Bacteria; kingdom Pseudomonadati; phylum Thermodesulfobacteriota; class Desulfovibrionia; order Desulfovibrionales; family Desulfonatronaceae; genus Desulfonatronum; species Desulfonatronum zhilinae. The sequence goes on along the minus strand of NZ_FXUJ01000002.1, from coordinate 209,989 downwards.
TGTTCACCGTTCCCCCACGCTCCGTGAACTTGAGGGCATTGGAGAGCAGGTTGCGGATCACCGTGTTGAGCATGGCCTGGTCCGCGGAAACGACCAACTTCGAGGCCACCGTGTTGCTCAGGACGACCTCTTTTTGGATGGCCCACGGACGGAGAAGCCCTATGTTGGCGGCGATCACCTCGCGCAAAACGCACGGGACCGGCTCGAATGCCGTCAACCCTCGCTGCATCCGTGACCAGTCCAACAAATTCTCCAGCAACGCGAAAAGATCGCCCACGGTCTTGCCCATGATCTTCGCGATATTCCGCAGCTCTTTCGGGGACAGACCGCCGTCGTCCCGGCCCATCATCTCGGCCAATCCCAGCAGGCCGGACAAGGGAGACCTGAGATCATGGGCGATGATGGAGAAAAATTTATCCTTGTCCGCCAGAAGAGCCTTCAATTCCTCTCGGCTCTTTTCCAAAGCCTGCTCGGCCAACTTGCGCTGGGAGATGTCCTCCCGGATCAATATCCCTCCAGCGACCTTGCCTTCGTGAATGAGGGGCACTCCTCGAATGCTTGCCCAACCGCAGCCTCCCCCGGAGAATTCGGGAAAAAAGACCTCTCCCAGCTCGATACATTCTCCCTTGAGGATTTTAGCCGCTTCTCCGGCGACTCCCGCCTTCACCAGCCCCGGAAGTTCATGGATGAGCTTGCCCAAAAAGAAGCTTTTCTCCAGCTTACCCTGGGCAAACACGTTCATGTGCCAGTCGTTGACAAAGGTCACCCGCCCCTGGTGATCGAAGCGCATGATGGAAATTGGACATTTTTCCGCAAGAGTTTTGAATTCCTCCCGGCTTTCCCGCAAGGCCTGCTCGGTTCGACGCTGCTCGCTGACGTCCTGAAAGATGCAGTGGGTCCTTTGGAACCGGCCCTGCCCGTCTTTCTGAATCTTGCCGTTGAAAAAGACGAGAATGGTCGAGCCGTCCTGCTTGATCATCTCGAATTCAACGCCCAGGATTTCGCCCACCGCCTTGAATTTGGGAAAATTCTCCTTGAAATGGTCTTTCCAGCCAGGAGGCAAAATGTCACTGAAATTCTTGCCGATGAGTTCCTCTCGGCTGTAGCCAAGCACATCCAGAAAGGCTTGGTTGATGTCCAGGAAATTGCCCTTTTCGTCCAGGGACTGATAGGGCATGGGAGCGTTCTGAAACAGCAGCCGAAAGCGTTCCTCGCTGTCCAGTCGTGCCTGCTCGGCCAGCTTGCGCTGGGTCACGTCGGCCATGGTTATGAACGAACAATTGTTTGCGAAAAAATTCCCCCGAAATTCGACATGCTTGACCATGCCGTTCGCGCAGGTCACCGGGTATTCCCGAATTGCCTCGGCAGCTTCCCGTGTCGTCTGTTTCCAGTTTTCAATGACCTCTTTTCGCTGTTTTTCGTCCGGATAGGCCAAGGGAAACCAGTCCTCAAGCGTGCGAATCCTTCCCGGAGGATAGCCGGTCATTTCGTGAAATTCGTTATTGCTCTTCAGGAGGTTGCCCGCCCCGTCCCAGGCGACGACTCCCAGGGGAAGATTCTCCAATAAGCTCTCCAGTTCAAGGGTTTTGCGTTCAAGGGCCGCTTCCGTGTTTTTGAGCTCCGTAACGTCCATTATCATAATCAGGGAACCCCTGAAATTTTTCTTGGAGTCGAGGAGAGGGGTGGCGGAATGCAGGGTCCAGATCGCGCGCCCATCCTTATGGATCAGCCGGAGAAGGTGACGAACATGATTGCCTTCGCGATTCTTGGCTGCTTGGGTAGCCGCTCTATCCAGATCTTCCGGATGAAAATATGCAAGTGCGAAGGTATCCACTACTTCCTCGGGTGTGTAACCAAACAAGGCCTCAATCTTCTGGTTGACGAAGGTGATCCGCTGCTCCTCATCCACCATGACGATGCCTTCATTGGCCGTTTCCAAAATCTGACGATGCAGACGTTCGCGCTCTTCGAGACGCTCATGGATTTCCATGAAATACGTCAGGTCATGGATCGTGACCACCACGCCGGCCACGTCTCCGTTTTTGTGGCAGGGGGTGTAGATTACATGAACGTATTTTCGTTTACCATTCCGATACGTCCGCCATTCTTGAAAAAAAGCCGGTTGTCCGAGTTGCAGCGCCTTCTCGATTCTGGATTTCAACGTCTGATCAAAAAACTCCTGACCCCAATAATCAATCAGGAACTCGGCCCACTGCCTGCCCTCAATGTCGGCGGCGGACATGCCCGACAGTTTTTCGTGTGCCCGGTTGACCGCAACGATGACCCCGTCGGCGTCGACAAACGCCTGGGCGTCGTGGGAACTGTCCACCATCTGCTCGAAGATGCGCAGTCCTTTCTCCGCCTGTCTCCGTTGTTCCGCCTCCTGCTTGTACTTTTCCGCCACCTCGGCAAGATCCTGATTCTTTCGAACCACATAAGCTTCCAGCTCTTCCTGGCGCAGCCCGACGGCCTGGTTCAAGACCACACAATCCGTGACGTCCTGAATGATCAGTTGCGTCGCCGTCGGATCATCCGGACTGGGTCGAAACGTGTCCGGATTAAGCATCAGCTTGCGCTCCTGGTCCTGCCTGGTCACGATGTCGACCAACATGCCGGAATCCGCCCGTCTCTGAGTCGCCATCTCCAAATAGCCAGCCGTCGCTTCCTGCTGGGACGGATGCACATGCCGCAGGAAGCGTTTGATCGTCGGCTTGACGGAAAAAGGGGCGTATCCCAGTAAGATGTACAAAGACTCGGACCAGAAAGGCTTCAAATTCGGTCCGCCCATAACCCAGGTCGCCAGGCGGGCCATGAAGCAAAACTGTTTGCCCGAAGGCATCCGGGATTCGTTTGTCGGAGAAGGAATTATCGCGTTCGAGGTCGGTGGAGTACGGTCAAAGAGCAGAAAAAAATTCAAGGGCGGCGTCTCCAGGGCCAGGGCCAAGTCCTGGATCAGCGAGAAGGAGGGCAAGGCCTCGCCCCGTTCGACCCGGCCAACATGCGTCACACTCAACCCGACCCGAGCAGCCAGTTCAGCCTGGGTCATTCCTTTCAGTACGCGCAAGTACTTCAGTCGGCTGCCAAAGGATTGGGCAACACTTCCGCCTTTGGTCATCTTGCCTCCCGGCTCGCCATTCGCGACTCTGAACGCATCGGAAAGATACAATTCTCGATTTTATACGCTTTTTCGTCTTGCTTCGACTTGTTTTCAGGCATGTCCAGAACTGTGTGTGTGTGTGTGGGGGGGGGGGGGGCATCTTAGAGTTTCCTTGGTATTCTTCGGGATGACGTGCATCACCTGTCTCGTCCGTGACCGGACAATCCGCATTGTTTTTGTTTTTGTGAAGAATCTAACAAAAGATGCCCCGTGAGGAAACAACATTGGATGTGCTTTTTAAGCAGTTTTTGTACCTGAGGGAAAAATCGGACAAACCAATCCGAGCTTGTTTTTCTCGACTCATGGCTTGACAGACTTCACCCTCTCCGCTTATAGGCTTCCTCTTTCAGTTCTGAACGAGGAGACGGAGCGCATGAAGACATATTCCCCGACAGCGGCGGAGCTGAACCGCGAATGGTACGTGGTCGACGCCGAAGACAAGATTTTGGGCCGCCTGGCGAGCACCATCGCCATGCGCCTGCGTGGAAAACATAAGCCTGAATTCGTCCCGCATATGGACAACGGTGATTTTATCGTCGTGGTCAATGCTGAGAAGGTCAAGGTTACGGGCGCCAAGCTGGATCAGAAGATGTATAATCGCCATTCCGGCTACATGGGCGGCCTGAAGCAGACCAAGCTGCGGACCATGCTTCAGAAAAAGCCTGAGCACGTCCTGCAGCACGCGGTCAAGGGCATGCTGCCCAAGAATCGCCTGGGACGCGCCTTGCTCAAGAAGCTGAAGGTATACCCGGGTACCGAGCATCCCCATGCGGCACAACAGCCGAAACAATTGGATTTTTAAGAGAGGTCGCGCATGAGCAGTGAATTCTTCTACGGAACCGGACGCCGGAAATCCGCCGTTGCCAGGACCCGCATCTATCCCGGAAGCGGACAGATTCTGGTGAACAATCGGCCCTTTGACGAATACTTTCCTCGGGCCACTCTGCGGATGATCGTGCGCCAGCCCTTGAACCTGACCAAAACCCTGGGCAAGTTCGACATCAAGGCCACCGTGGACGGCGGCGGCGTTGCCGGACAGGCCGAGGCCCTGCGCCACGGCATTTCCCGCGCCCTGCTGGCCTTTGACTTAGAACTGCGGCCGACCCTGAAGCGCGCCGGCCTGCTGACCCGGGACGCCCGGATCAAGGAACGCAAAAAATACGGCCTGCGTTCCGCCCGAGCCCGGTTCCAGTACTCCAAGCGGTAATATCCGCCCTTTTCGACATTGCTTTTCAGGCGGATCTCTCCAGAGAGGTCCGCCTTTTTTGTTTTCTGCCTGTAACTACTCAGTACATTTTGTGTCCGCTCTTGCTCCGGCAATCGGTATCGGGGTCGGCGCTTCGCTATCGGAGTCGGAATCGAAACATGAAGAATTTAGAACGCATCCCAGCGTTTTCGATCCCGATTCCGATCCCGATTCCGATTCCGATTCCGACCCCGGCAGCAGAATTACTCTCTGTGCTGAGTAGTTGCACATTTTTTTACTTTCTCGGCATAAAATATCGTCCTTTCAGAACTCAAGCCAATTCTATGCCCAAACCCGGTGGTTAAAACCACCGGCTCTACGATTTCTCCCTTCCAGGGAGGATAAAACAAAATGCCACACGACCCTCCATGAAAAACAGACGGAGTGACCACCTCCCAGTACGGCTGGGGACCAACCGCATCTACATTCTGCCCACCAAAACCGGAACGACCTTTTTCATCCTGCTGGTCGTCCTGCTGCTGATCTCCATCAACTACAACAATCCGCCGGGCTATCTCCTGACTTTCCTGCTGACCGGCATCGCCCTGGTCGGTATTTTTCACACCCATCGCGGTCTCTCCGGGCTGCTGATCAGCCACGGTGCGGCATCGCCGGTTTTTGCGGGCGGCCGAGCGGAATTTCCGGTCGCGGTCACCAACCCGAGCCGGTGGCCGCGTCACGGGATTCAGGTCGGTTGGGCCCGGGTCGATACCGGACCACTCAAAGACGTCCCCGCCGCCGAAGAGCAGATATTTCTTCCGTCCTTGCCCGCAGCCACCCGAGGAGCATTGCGGCCAAAGCGGATCGTTGTCGCCACGGTTTTTCCCCTGGGCCTGTTCCGGGCCTGGTCCTGGGTCGCCCTGCCATTGCGCTGCGTGGTGTACCCGGCCCCGAATCCGAGGGCTTCCGTCTTTGATCAACAAAGCGCTTCCCTGGACCAAGGCGAGGACCGTCCACGGGCGGGAAACACCCTGGAAGGCGAGGAATACCATGGCTTGCGTGCATATCAGATGGGCGACCCCTTGCGTCGGATCGCCTGGAAGGCCGTAGCCAGGGGCACGGAGCTGGTATCCAAGGAGTTCGCCGACGACGCCCGTCAGGAGGATATCGTGCTGGACTGGAACGCCCTGCCCGGCGAGGAGACCGAGGCCAAGCTGTCCCTGCTCTGCCGTCTGGTGCTGGACGCGGAGGCCGCTGGGCAGGGCTACAGTCTGCGGATTCCCGGCCAACGCATCCCCGTGGGCAACGGACCGCGCCAGATGCACGCCTGCCTGACGGCCCTGGCGCTGTTCGCCATGCCTGATTCAGAGCCAGTCGACGAGGTCCGGCGATGATGATCCGTGCCTCGCGAACCCTCCTGCGTGATCCCCTCGGCCCCTGGGTTTGGATTCTCGGGCCGGCCTTCCTGGCCGCGTTGCCGCATTTCGCCAGATATCCGGCGTGGATCGGATTGACCTGCGTCGGCTTATGGACCCTGTGGCTCTCCACCTTGCAACGCCCAGGATTGACGCCGTCCAGAATGATCCGGTTCGCCTTGACTCTGGGCTGCGTCGGCGGCGTCTACTTCAGCTTCGGCTACTTGCTGGGGCCGGAACCCGGTACGGCCCTGCTCCTGCTCCTGCTGGCCCTGAAGCCCTTTGAGGCCAAGGGACGCCGGGATCAGATCCAGATTCTGTTCATGACGTACCTGCTGGTGCTGCTCCAGTTTCTGCACAGCCAAAGCCTGCTGGTGGCGGGATACATGATTTTGGTCGTGCTGATCGCCACGGCGGCCCTGGTTGGCGTCGCCCACCCGGCCAGCCAGACCGATCCGCGATTTCGGCTGCGCCAGGCAAGCGTCCTGCTGCTCCAGGCCCTGCCGGTAATGCTGATCCTGTTCGTGCTCTTTCCCCGCCTGCCCGGCTCACTTTGGGGCCTGTTCCAGACCCCGCGAACCGGGCTGACCGGGCTCAGCGACACCATGAGCCCGGGAGACATCAGCGAACTGCTGCAATCCTCGGAAGTGGTCTTCCGGGTCGCCTTTGACGATCAACCGCCGGCGGTCGGCCGGATGTATTGGCGAGCCCTGGTGCTCTGGGAAACGGACGGGCGGACGTGGCGGGTCGGCGAATCCGACCGAGAATCCGACCGAGAATCCGGGCGGAAATCCGGCCGGGAGTCCGGACAGTGGCAGGTCCGGCCCCTGAGCGAGCCCGTGGAATACGTCCTGACCATGGAAGCCCATGGCCAGCGGTGGCTTCCGGTCCTGGAAATGCCGCTGCAAGGCAACCAGGGAAGGCAACGTGGCACATGGGCGGACGCCTTGCCCGAGACGCCCCCCGATACGCCCCCTGGCACGATGCCTGCCACGGGCCCGGACACGTCACTCCCAGCGACTCCGGCGTCTCTTCCAGCCCCTCAGGGGCTCACGGCTGGGGAACTCGAACCGGCTTCGGACTTTCGTCTGGAAGTTCGTGAAGAACTGCGTCGCCGCGCCCGGTTTCAGCTCCAGGCGGCCCTGGAATTCGAGACGGACGCCCCGACGTCGGGAGAGCATCTTCGTGCCCTGGAGCTTCCGCCCTCCGGCAACGAGAGGGCCAGGGAACTCGCACGAAGTTGGGCCACGACGGCCATGGACGAGCGGACCGTGGTGGACCGAGCCTTGGATTTCTTCCGCGACGAGACCTTTGACTACACCCTGCGTCCGCCCTTGCTGCGCGAGGAGGCCGTGGACGACTTTCTGTTCCGGACCCGGAGCGGGTATTGCGAGCACTATGCATCGGCCTTCACCTTCCTGATGCGCGCCGCCGGCATCCCGGCCCGGGTGGTCGTCGGCTATCAGGGCGGGGACCGCAATCCCTTGGGAGACTACTTCGTGATCCGGCAGTATCACGCCCACGCCTGGAGCGAAGTCTGGTTGGAGGAAACCGGCTGGACCCGTGTGGATCCGACCACGGTGCTCGCACCGGAACGGATCGACGTGGGTGCCGGGGCCCTGGTGCCGAATATCGACATGCCCAGAGTGCTTTCCAGCCGGGAAATGGGGTGGGTGATCAGCGCCTGGCGCGGCCTGACCCAGGGCTGGGACGCGGCCAATACGGTCTGGAATCAATGGGTCCTGGATTTCGGCTTCGAGCGGCAGCGCCGTTTCCTGGAGCGTTTCGGCCTGGCCGGAACGACCCGTCTGGAACGCCTCGGCCATCTGGCCCTGGCCCTGAGCCTGAGCTTTGTCGCCGCGGCCCTGGTCTACGGTTTGATCCTGCTCCGCTCACGCCCGCCCGAGGACGTCCTGGACACAACCTACGCCAGGTTCTGCCGCCGTCTGGCCAAAATCGGCATCCCCCGCTTTCCTCAGGAAGGGCCAAGAGATTACGCCCTTCGAGCCGCCGGGCTGCGCCCGGACCTGGCCGAATCAATCATGGCCGTCAGCGAGGGCTACATCCGATTGCGCTACGGGGCGTCCCCGTCGCTTGCCCCGGACACGGCCTCTCTCAAGGCCCAACAGGACGAATTGATCCGGACGGTTCGCGCATTTCACCCCAAGCCGAACTGACCAGAACCGCGAGAGATGAGGTCGGAATATGCGCCCTGCCGTGCTACCTGACGGCACTGGATCAGGCGATCCGGATCAATCCGACCTGACGGCCGGTTGTCTTGTCGCGGCGGTAGGAGAAGAAGGTTTCAGGCAGGCCGGCGGTGCAGAGGTCCAGGCCGAAGACGTGGGCCGGGCGGAGGCCGGCGGCCAGGAGTTGATCCCGGGTCAGCCGCCAGAGGTCCACGGTTTTGGCTTCGGAGTCGAAGTAGTCGAGGAATGCGTCGCCCCATTCCAATTCAAAGTTGACGAACTCACTGGCGCCGGGTCCCAGACTGGGGCCGCGCACGGCCAGAACGTCTTCGGGACGAAGGTTGTAGGCCCGGCAAAACGCGGCTACGCCTTTTTGGGGGAAGCCCTGGCGGTTGCCGCGCCAACCGCAGTGCAGGGCCGCCACGTGCCGTCCGCCCCGATGGGCCAGGAGGATGGGCTGGCAGTCCGCGGTTTTCACGATCAGGGCCAGACCGGGGCGGGACGTGGCCGAGCCGTCGGCCTCCAGGGTGGGGCGCGGGGAGACGGCGTCATCACTCGTTCCCGCATCCGTTCCCGCACTTGGCGGGCCTGGTTCGATGATCATTTCCACGCCGTGGACCTGCCTGGTCTCGAACCAGTGGCCGAAGTCCAGCCTACGTTGCAGAATCTGACGGTTGGCCAGGACCCTGGCGTCCTCGTCCCCCACTTCAAGGGAGAAATTGGCCTCGGCGTAGGGCCCTTGGCTCACGCCGCCCAGCCGGGTGGTGAAGGCCGCCTGGATGTTCGGCAGGCCGGGAAAGGAAAAGGGGATGATGGTCATCGCGGGGGGCGGATGGTTTCCCGCTCCGTGCAGACCACGCGTACGGGCTGGTCGTGGGCTTCCCGGGGCAGGTGGTCCAGCAGGGTGTCGTGGAAGGTCGGGCCGATGGTCAGGATGTGTGGATCGAGCCGGGAGAGCAGGCGGTCATAGTAGCCGCCGCCAAAGCCCAGCCGGAATCCATCGCGGTCAAAGGCCAGGGCCGGGACCAGCACGGCGTCCGCGTCGTGCGGAGCACACTGGGTGCAAACCCGGCGGTCCGGCTCAAGGATGTCGTAGCGGCCGGGCAGCAGTTCGTCTTTGGACCGAAATTCCAGGAAATCCATTTCCCCGAAGCGCTCCGGGCAACAGCATGGGGCCAGGGTGCGCACACCCCGGCCCCAAAGTTCCCGGATCAGCGGCCACGTGTCCACTTCGCCCGGCAGGGGCAGATAGACCAGGACGGTCCGCGCCCCGCCGAGTATCCGGGCCCATTCGGGCAGGCCGCGAACCTGTTGGAGAATCCGCTCGTGGACCGCCGGGTCCGCGGCCGACGCCTCGCGCCGGACCCGCAACCCGCGGCGCAACGCGGCCTTGTCCATTAGTAGCGATAGTATTCCGGCTTGTAGGGGCCGTCCTGGGATACGCCCAGATATTCGGCCTGGGCCGTGGTCAGGGTGGTCAGGCCCACGCCCAGCTTGCCCAGATGCAGCCGGGCCACCTTTTCGTCCAGCAGCTTGGGCAGGACGTAGACCTTGTTTTCGTACTTGCCGGGGTTGGCCCACAGCTCAATCTGGGCGATGACCTGGTTGGTGAAGGAGGCGGACATCACGAAGGAAGGGTGGCCCGTGGCGCAGCCCAGGTTGACCAGCCGTCCCTCGGCCAGGAGGATGATCCGCTTGCCGTCCGGGAAAACGATGTGATCCACCTGGGGCTTGATGTTGATCCAGTTCAGTTCGCGGATTCCGGCCACATCGATTTCCAGGTCGAAGTGACCGATGTTGCAGACGATGGCCTGGTCCTTCATCACGTCCATGTGCGCCCGGGTGACCACGTCCCGGCAGCCCGTGGCCGTGACGAAGATGTCGCCGAGCGGCGCGGCCTCTTCCATGGTCAGCACCTGGTAGCCTTCCATGGCCGCCTGCAGGGCGATGATCGGGTCGACCTCCGTGATCAGCACCCGGGCCCCCAGGCCGCGCATGGCCTGGGCGCAGCCCTTGCCCACGTCCCCGTATCCGGCCACCACCACGACCTTGCCGGCCACCATCACGTCCGTGGCCCGCTTGATCCCGTCGGCCAAGGACTCCCGGCAACCGTAGAGGTTGTCGAACTTGCTCTTGGTCACGGAGTCGTTGACGTTGAAGGCCGGGCACATCAAGGTGCCTGCTTTTTCCATCTGGTAGAGCCGGTGCACGCCGGTGGTGGTCTCCTCGGACAGGCCGCGCACGCCCTCCATCAGTTCCGGGCGTTTCTCATGCAGCACCTGGGTCAGGTCGCCGCCGTCGTCCAGGAGCATGTTCGGGGTCCAGCCGTCCGGGCCCTGGATGGTCTGATCCACGCACCACCAGTATTCCTCCTCGGTCTCGCCCTTCCAGGCAAAGACCGGAATCCCGGCGGCGGCGATGGCCGCGGCGGCATGGTCCTGGGTGGAGAAGATGTTGCAGGAACTCCACCGGACCTCGGCGCCCAGGTGGATCAGGGTTTCGATGAGCACCGCGGTCTGGATGGTCATGTGCAGGCAGCCGGCGATGCGCGCGCCCGTCAGGGGCTTGGACGGTCCGAACTCCTTGCGCAGGGCCATCAGGCCGGGCATCTCGGTTTCCGCGATTTCGATCTCCTGGCGGCCCCATTGGGCCAGGGACATGTCGCGAACCTTGTAGTCCGTGGTGGTATCAGGAATTCTGGTCATCGGTCGTACTCCTTTGCGTTCGGCGAATAAGAAAAATGAAGATGAAACAAGGGGCGGGCCCCATCGGGACCGTTTGAGCCTGGCCTGGCTTGATCGAGCTTGGGCCGGATCGGGCGGGACGGTCGTGTTTGAAAAAAACGAGAAAAACCTATATCCCCCCACGGGTCAAGCGCGGGCAAGCAAAAGGGGTCAACCCGTGTCCGGATTGACCCCTTGAATTGCATGGGGTGGATGACGCGACTTGAACGCGCGGCCGCCTGGGCCACAACCAGGTGCTCTACCTACTGAGCTACACCCACCGTGTAAAAGATGACTTTTAAGCGAAACATCGTCTTCTCGTCAAGGGGATGCGTCGTCACACCCAGGGCCATTTTGTTCTCTGCAAAATTTCTATAATTTCAGAGCGGTAGGTTGCAGTATGTTCAAAGGGAACCCCCAGGGTGGGCCAGCAATCATCGGAATCGAAATCGCTATCGAAATCGCTATCGAAATCGGAAAGTTACCAGAAATCGATTTCGATCACGATTTCGATTTCGATACCGATTCAGTGCGCCCGTAGTGCGAGAACAAATCTGTCCTGTCGTCACACCCCATACCTTAACCATAAAGAATACTCCGGAGGATATTTTGGATAAACTGATCATCGAAGGGAACGTCCCCCTGCATGGGCGAATACGGATCAGTGGGTCGAAAAACGCGGCCCTGCCCATTTTACTGGCCTGCATCCTGGCCGAGGGCCCGATCCGCCTGCGCAACGTTCCCAAGCTCAAGGACATCGCCACGACCCTCCAACTGCTGCGCCTTCTGGGCTGCGAGGCAGAGCAGAACGGCGAGACCGTGGTCACCTGCGTGGGGGAGAATCTGATTCCCGAGGCTCCGTACGAATTGGTACGGACCATGCGTGCCTCGGTGCTCTGCCTGGGGCCGCTGCTGGCCCGCCTGGGCAAGGCCGTGGTGGCCCTGCCCGGCGGCTGCGCCATCGGCTCCCGACCAGTGGACCTGCACCTGCGCGGCCTGGAGCGAATGGGCGCCACCTTCGACCTGGAGGCCGGAAACATCATCGGCCGCTGCGACCGGCTCAAGGGAGCGCACATTCATTTCGATTTCCCCACGGTGGGGGGTACGGAAAACCTGCTCATGGCCGCCAGCCTGGCCGAAGGCGAAACCATCCTGGAAAACGCGGCCCGGGAGCCCGAGGTGACCAACCTGGCCGATTTCCTGAACGCCTGTGGCGCGAAGATCCAGGGCCAAGGCACCAGCATCATCCGCGTCCAGGGGGTGGAACGGCTTACCGGTGCCGAATTCAGCGTCATGCCGGACCGGATCGAAGCCGGAACCTTCCTGGTGGCTGCGGTGATCACGGACGGAGAACTCTATCTGGAGAACTGCTCCATGGCCGACCTGGACGCCGTGGTCTACAAGCTGCGGGAAATGGGGGTCTGGCTCCAGGAAGGCAAGACCGGCGTCCTGGCCAAGCGCGGGGCCGATCTGGTGGGAGTGGACGTGATGACCCAGCCTTTTCCCGGCTTTCCCACGGACATGCAGGCCCAGATTATGACCCTAATGGGCTTGGCCGAGGGTTCGGGCACGATCAAGGAAACCATCTTCGAGAACCGTTTCATGCACGTTCAGGAATTGGTCCGGATGGGTGCGCGGATCAAGGTCTCCGGCCAGAACGCCCTGGTCCGGGGCGTGGACCACTACATCGGGGCCCCGGTCATGGCCTCGGACCTGCGGGCCAGCGCCTCCCTGGTCCTGGCCGGTCTCGCGGCCAAGGGCACCACGGAAGTCCGCCGGATCTATCACCTGGACCGAGGCTACGAGGATCTGGAAGCCAAACTGTCCCAGGTAGGGGCACGAATTCGTCGCGTGGCCCAGTAAGCTTATCCCGCGCCCACGTTCGCAACGTCTTGACGTCGTGTTCCTCGGGCGTTAGGAAATCAGGTTCCGCTCCCGTAGCTCAGGTGGATAGAGCGATCGCCTCCTAAGCGATAGGCCGCAGGTTCGAATCCTACCGGGAGCACCATATTTTTCTTAAAAGCCACCGTCGTCACGACGGTGGCTTTTTTGCGGCGACTGCATCCCGGCCACAACGCACGGCTAGACATCTTGACCGTCCAAACGGTTTGCAAGTACCGATTCGGATCGACGCGCAAGCGGTTGGGGACGAAGCATCCTTTCGCCGCCTGTCTCCAGACTCCATTCAAACCCATAAGGAGAGGCCATGGCCGCTTCCCCCATTTTCTCCGAAATTCCAAACTTTTATCGCATCATTCCGCTGAAGCAACTCCGGAAAACCCCAGGAGTTTCCTTTGACAACGTGCCCATGGAATTCCTGCCCCGGATCGACGCCATCGACCGGGTGCTGCACGCTCGGAGCGCGGTTTCTCCCGGTCCGGTGGGAGAGGTGGCCCGGCCCTGGTACATGCATCTTTCTCAGGACGACAACCTGATCGTTTTGTACGGGACCCGGCATGTGGACATATACATCCAGGATCATGGGATGCGCAGCTTCACCGTAACGCCGACCCAAATTCTGCAGGACGGCGCGGTGCTGTTCAACGGACCGGCCATGCTGGTCTGGCCGCGTTTCGTGTTCCATCGGATCACCAGCGGCCCGGAAGGGTCGGCCTCGTTGAATTTCGCGGTGCATTACGAAGGGCTGGACATGCGCACCAACTTCAACATCTACGATCTGGACACCGAGACCGGCGAACACCGCGTGATCCGCGAAGGCTTTCGCGATCAGAACAGTTGATCCGAAAAGAGCGCGTTTCATGACCGGAGACTCCGCTTCTTCCCCTCCGCGCACCCCACGCGCCCCATGCAATTTAGACGACCTGCGTTCCGCCGGACTGGGTCTGGTCCTGGGCGGAGGAGCAGCCCGAGGGTTCGCCCATATCGGATTTCTTCAGGAGCTGATTCGGGCTGAGTTGCGTCCGGCTTGTCTTGCCGGCTCAAGCATCGGCGCGTTCATCGGCGCGGCCTACGCCGGCGGGGATTGGCCGCGATTCGTGGACCGGGCCCTGACGCTGCAACGGCTGGACCTGCTGCGCATGATCGACCCCGTTTTGCTGAAGTGCGGGCTGATGGACGGGGACAAGATTCTGGAGTTTCTTGCCGGCTTCCTGCGCGTCAAGAACCTGGAGGAGTGCGATCCCCCACTGGCCGTCAACGCCACGGACGCGACATCCGGCGAGGAAGTGGTCATCACCTCCGGCCCGATCATCCCGGCCGTGCGGGCCAGCATCGCCCTGCCGGGCATGTTCACTCCGGGCAGGGTCGGAGACCGGCTCCTGCTGGACGGAGGGCTGATCAACCCTTTGCCGGTCAACATCTGCCGCGGGATGGGGGCCGAGGTGGTGATGGCCGTGGACCTCAACGCCCATGTCCTCGAAACCGGAGGTTGCTCGGCCGATTCCGCCACGGACCGCAAGCCCGGTCTGATTTCCGTGCTGATCCACAGCATGTACATCATGCAGCGGACCGTGAACCTGATGCGCCTGGAAAAAGAGCCGCCCGACTTCCTGATCCAGCCGGAACTGCGCGACTTTCGCCTGCTGGATTTTTTCAAGGGCCCGGCCTGTTCGAACGCCGGAGCCCGGGCGGCCCGCGCCTTTCTTCACGATTTGGAATGTCCTGTTCAGATCGGATGACCCCCGAGAACAAAGCGGACCAACCACGCGCCACACCGACATATGCCTGAACACAATCCGTCCATTCGTATCCTGCCCCCGGAACTGCAAAACCAGATCGCCGCCGGCGAAGTGGTGGAGCGTCCGGCCAGCGTGCTTAAAGAGCTTCTGGAAAACAGCCTGGATGCCGGCGCGACACGGATTCAGGTCGTGGTGGATCGCGGCGGTCAGGGGCTGATCCAGGTCCAGGACGACGGGTTCGGCATCGCGCCGGACCAGTTGGAACTGGCCGTGACCCGGCACGCCACCAGCAAAATCCTGAGCAGCGAAGACCTGTTCTCCCTGCACAGCTTTGGATTTCGGGGCGAGGCCCTGCCCAGCATCGCTTCGGTCTCTCGCCTGCGTCTGACCTCCCTGGCCAGGGGGGACGAAACAGCCACATTCATCGACGTGGACGCCGGGCGCATCGTCGGCAACGGTCCGGCCGCCCTGCCCGAAGGTACCCGGGTGGAGGTCCGGGATCTGTTCGTCAATGTCCCGGCCAGGCTGAAATTCCTCAAGACCACCACCACCGAGGGCAAGCGCTGCCAGGACATCTTTTGCCGGTTGGCCCTGGCCCATCTCGGGGTGCATTTCGACTATACGGTAGGTGGGCGGGCGGCGTTGAATTTGCCGCCCACGGGGGATCTCCGGCAGCGCCTGGCCGCGATCTGGCCGCCCGCGGTCACGGACAGCCTGTTGGAAGTGGACCTGGTTCGCGACGGACAGGGTCTGCGCGGAATGGTCGGCGCGCCCGGTACGGCCCAGGGCCAGGCGGACCGGATGCTGCTGTACGTCAACCAGCGTCCGGTGCAGGACAAGCTCCTGCTGCGCGCGGTCCGGGACGCCTACCAGGGGCGGCTGTTGTCAAGGGAGTATCCCCAGACGGCCCTGTTCCTGGAGATTCCTCCGGAAGAGGTGGACGTCAACGTCCACCCGGCCAAGTCCGAGGTCCGGTTCCGCGACCAGCAGGGAATTTTTTCCCTGGTCCGGGCCGCCGTGTCCCAGGCTCTGGAACGCTCCGAACCCAAAACCTTCTCCTTGGGCCCCGCCTCCACCGAGCCGCTTGAAGGAGGGAATTCCCCTGGCTGCCTCGCTGATGGTCTCGCGAGAGTCCAACACGACCCTTTCTCCCCAGGAAGACCACCCACCCAGGAAACCGCCTATCCGGACGATCCGCGCCCGGGTAATCGTCCCAAGTTTTCCACCCTCCGCGAATACCAGCGACTTTTTCCCGCGGACTCCCGGCCTTCCTCATTCCCGGTCGCGTCAGTGGAAACAGCGGGTGGCAACGGAGAAACGGCTGGTCCGTTTTTTCAGCCCGCCCCCCCTGATCCGATCTCCAAAACACCTGACTCGACCGAATCCGCCCCGGGGGATGTTCACTATCTGGGGCAGGTGCTGAACACCTATCTGGTTCTGGCCACGGCCGAAGGCCTGCTGCTGGTGGACCAGCACGCGGCCCATGAGCGGGTTCTATTTCAGCGCTTGCGTCATTCCGCCCGTCCTGTGCCCCGTGACCTGCTGGTCTCCCTGGAACTGTCCCTGCACCCGGCTCAGCAGGAATCTTTGGAACAGCTCTGGACGACCTTGCCGGAAATCGGGTTTCGCTTGGAGAATCCCCGGCCCGGCCTGCTGCTTGTTCGCGGTCTGCCCGAACATATGGCCACCGGCGCGGCCAAGGAATTCCTCCTGGATCTGCTCAACGACCAGCCCGTTGACCTTGATTTAGGCCGCGACCAGGGCCAAGGACAAGAAGCGAATCTGAAGACGGAAGCGGCCCTCTCCCTTTCCCAAAAGCTGGAGCCGATCTGGCACCTGATGGCCTGCAAGAGCGCCATCACCGCCGGCCAAAAGCTGGATCGCTCAGAAGCGTTGCACCTCTTGGACGCCTGGCTGACTTGCCCGGACCGCTCTTTTTGCCCGCATGGACGCCCCATTACGGTCCGTCTGGGGGCCAATGAACTGGAGAAGCTGTTCAAGCGCAAGGGGTAATACCATTTCAAATTCAAAGCTTCTCTTTCGGTCTCGGTATCGGCATCGGAATCGGGGTCGAATTCGGATTGTTGGCGAACAAACAGTATCGATCCCGATCCCGACACCGACCCCGATAACTGTATTTTTTCAAGCGAATAACGCATTGCCGAAGTAGAATCGGTATATGACAATGGACCTCAAATCATTGACCCGAATTTCCCCCTGGGTGTGGGAGCTGCCGCGAAGCGGGCCGATGCGCGTTCCGGCCCGGATCGTCGGTGACCGCGCCCTGGTCGCGGACATGGACGAGACCGTGGCCCGGCAATTGGCCAACGTGGCCGCCCTGCCCGGCATTGTCGAGGCGGCCCTGGCCATGCCGGACGCCCACAGCGGGTTCGGGTTTCCCATCGGCGGCGTGGCGGCCTTTGACCCGGACCAGGACGGGGTGATCTGCATGGGGGGAGTGGGCTACGACATTGCCTGCGGGGTCCGGGTTCTGCATACGGGCATGCACCGGGATGGGATCCAGTCGCACCTGGAGGCATTGCTGCATGCGTTGCAGCTTCTGGTCCCCGCCGGAGTGGGCAAGGGGGGCGACATGTCCCTCACGGCCCGCGAGTTGGACCGAGTGTTGACCCAAGGGGCCCGGTGGGCGGTGAGCCGGGGATACGGAGAACAAGGGGAGCTGGAGCGGCTGGAAGACGGAGGGACCATGCCCGGCGCGGACCCGGATCAGGTCTCCGTCGCTGCCCGCCAACGCGAAAAACGTCAGCTCGGCACCCTGGGCGCAGGGAATCACTACCTGGAAATCCAGGTCGTGGAGGAGGTCTTGGAACCGAACGCGGCCCAGGTCCTCGGCGTGGCCCCGGGCGATGTGCTGCTCTCCGTGCACTGCGGCTCCCGGGGGCTGGGGCACCAGATCGGCACGGATTTTATCCGTGTCCTGGGCCAGGCGGCCCGCAAGTACGGCATCCCCGTGCCGGAGAAAGAGCTGGTTTCCGCCCCGATCCGTTCCCCGGAAGGCGAACGCTATTTCTCGGCCATGGCCTGCGGCGCCAACTACGCCATGGCCAACCGCCAGATGATCGTCCACCTGATCCGGGACGCCTTTGCCCGGGTTCTTCCCCAGGCCGTCTTGCGCACGCTGTTCGAGATCAACCACAACACCTGCCGCAAGGAACGCCACCCGGTCCAGGCAGCCACGAAAAGCTTGTTCGTGCACCGCAAGGGCGCCACCCGAGCCTTTGGCCCCGGCGATTCCCAAGTCCCGCCACCGTTTCAGACCATCGGCCAACCCGTGCTGGTGGGCGGAAGCATGGGCACGGCATCCTATATTCTGGTCGGTCGGGAAACCAGCCGGACCACCTTTGCCTCCACCTGCCACGGGGCGGGCCGGGCCCTGAGCCGGTCTCAGGCCCTGAAGCTGGCCAAAGGCCGGGACGTTCTGGACTCCCTGGCCTCCCAGGGCATCCTGATCCGGACCAACCACCTCAAGGGCCTGGCCGAAGAATCCCCCGCGGCCTACAAAGACATCCATCAGGTGGTCGAAGCCACGGCCCAGGCCGGCCTGACCGCCAAAGTCGCCCGCCTTGCTCCCCTGGCCTGCCTCAAGGGCTGAGGAATCCGTTTCGGTACAAGCTTTTTTTGTCACCGCTGATTGACAGTTCAAGGAAGTATGGCGTAAAGATACTTTCTTTGACGGGATGTAGCGCAGACTGGGAGCGCACCTGAATGGGGTTCAGGGGGTCGGAGGTTCAAATCCTCTCATCCCGACCAGAAATTTCAAAGGGTTACGGTGCAAACCGTAACCCTTTTTTGCGTTAAATTCCTGCCACTTTTAGAGCTGGCTTACCAAATAGTACCCTGGTGGATGAGTTGACCTCTCTTTTCTTGCTCCTTAACACTTGTTTTTTGAAGGGACTGTCAAAGGACTTTTTCAACACTCAAATAAGGAGCACTCCGTGCATGAAGTAAGCCTCGGCCAAAGTATTCAAGACTATCTCACCGGAGAAGAATTGGAACTGACCACCTACGAAGACCTGCGCCAGGGATTGGCCCGGCTGCTGGTGGAGGAAAAAGGCTACCCCAAGGCCAATCTGTCCCCCAGAGTTCCCATCCAGTTCCTGGTGGACGGCAACCCCTTTTCCCGCAATGTGGACATCCTCGTTCGCAACGAGCACGGCGATCCGGCCCTCGCTCTGCTCTTCTGCTCCGGCACCCCCGAGACCTACACGCGGGAAGCGGTGTACGCCGCCAGGCTGCTGCCCGAAGCTCCCGCACCCCTGGTCATCGTCACGGACAGCAAGGACGCCAGACTCCTGAGCGCCGCCAGCGGCAAGGTCCTGGCCAGCGGCTTCACCGCCATTCCCTCCTGGGAGGAACTGCAAGACCTCCTCGCCCAGCACCCGGCCCCTCAACTGGACCCGACCCGCCTGGCCCGGGAACAGCGAGTCTTCTATATGTACAGTGGTTTTCTGGAAGGCTGTTGCGGCCAGGAATGCCCCTCCTGAGACGTCTTTGCGCCAGAGATTTGAGGCCGGGACAGGAAGCTGAAGATCGAATTTAGGCCGAATCCTGCCGTAATTCAGCCAAAGACCCGCCCATTGGCTGGATTACGGGGTGATCATGTCTTGTTGGCCGAAGAACGGATTGTAAACGAGTACTCCTTCAATGGATTGCCCGGCATTGAGATCTTCGCTGATGACGATATCGGCTCCGGACTTGGAAGCGGAAACGATGATCATGGCATCCCAGAACGAGAGGCTGTTTCTTTCTTGAACCTCGGATGCGCGGAGCACGTCCTGGACTTCCGGTGTCATGACTTCCCAAGCGCAGTAGTTTTCAATGAGGCCGCGAGCAATGGAAGGCGTCAAGGGCTGCGGGATTTTCCTGGTGATGTTGACATAGAACTCCTGCAAGACCTGGATACTGAGTACACCCTGTCCGGTATCCCAAAGTTCCGCTACAAGCGAGGCGGCCACGGCATGACGCCGCCCCGCGTCCAGGTCGTGGGCGTAGATCAGGATGTTGGTGTCCAGGAACCGCTTACCGGGCATGGAGATCTTCCCTTGAAGCAGGACGTCCGCCAAAATGGTAGCCTTGGCGCAGGGAGGCCAGCGCCCTGTTTTTGCACTGTTCGTATTGCTTTTCCTGCTCCACGATTTCCCTGAGTTGGCTGCTGAGCATCCCGCTGATGGACATGGATTTCCGGGCGGCAAGGACTCTCAATTCAGACAACAGATCTTTTTCCAGGGCCAGCGTAATATTCTGTTTCATCAGCAACCCCCATTTTTCACGTAAATTCGTGCCACACGCATAACACGTGAAACAATGAGAAGACAAGGCACGTCCTGACACTCATTAAAAATAAGACCGGGGGCGGACTGATCGCTGATCATCCGCCCCATTTGGAGCGCGGGCTTTTTGGAAAGGCGGAAAAAGGCGACGGGCCTGAAGAAACGGAAGGAAAGGGACGGCCGATCAGTGCTTGACGGCCATGGGATTTTCCTGGAGCACCAGGGATTTTTCGCCGTCTCGGAGCAGACTGATCATTCTGGCCAGGGAATTGTCATGAAGTTCGAGGATGTACTCCTGGTCCACCCGAATCTTGCGGCGGACGTTGAGCAGAGAGAGGAAGACGAGGCTTTTGTAGATTTTTCGGTTGGTTTTGAACGAAAAGATATAGCTGTCCAGGGAGCTTTCCAGAAAACGGTCGTTGCGCCGCTGCACGGCCCGGCTGAAGCTCACGGACTGCAACCAGTAGGCACGGTGAATCATGGCGTCGGCCTGCATCTCCAGCCAAGCATGGGACTGATCCTGCTGCTCTTCCACCAGAATCCCGTGGGCCACGGTATCGGCGGCCAAGTGACAGAGGTAGCCGTAGGCAAAGGCCTTTTCCGAGTCGTTCTGGGCCTGATCCAGAAACCGCTTCCCCGTAGTCCAGCTGTGCGGGCTCTTGTCCTCGGGCAGATAGCTCTTGCCCAAAATCATGTCCGCCATCAGATTTCCGTATAAAAAGTCTTGACGATATTTCGTCATGAGCCCAAATATTGCGCTTGGGATGATCGAGGCGTAGGCGAAGAGTTCGCTAGCCACGTAGATGTGGGTCAGTGGGCCCCAGGCCCAGGCCGTGGAAGGAACGACGAGCAGTCCGATAAGGACGAGCAGACATTTGATGAGCATGAAGATTCGGTTTCCTCTGAAGTTGAATCCGGGTTCTCTAGCCGAACCCGCCCGAGACCGCAAGACGCGATATTTTTTGCGCCCACTTTTTCTCGTGCAGCGCATCAAGTATACTCGTTTCATGCAAAGTCCAGGGTGTCTCCTGAACCATTTTAAGTCAAAAACTTGACAGAAAACATTTTCTTCCTATCTTAGGCATTCATTTCCACATCTTGCCACTTTGATTCTTGCGCAAGGAGAATAATCGACCATGAGTGTTTCTTTCAAAGACTATTACCAACTTCTGGGCGTTTCCAAGACCGCGTCCCAGGACGAGCTTTCCAAGGCCTTCAAAAAAATGGCCCGGAAATATCATCCGGACCTGAATCCGGACAACGCCGATGCGGAGAAAAAATTCAAGGAACTCAACGAAGCCTATGAAGTGCTCAAGGATCCGGAGAAGAGAAAATTGTACGATTCCCTGGGCCCAAACTGGCAGCACGGCCAGAATTTCCAGCCGCCGCCGGGCTTCGATTCCAGCCGCTTCCGTTCGTACTCGTCAGGCGGTCCCTCTGGAGGTCCGCAATTCGAGGGCGGTTTCGGCGGGTTCAGCGACTTTTTCGAGACCATCTTCGGGGGCCAGTTTCGCGGAGAACAAAGCTATCAGGGCGACCCCTTCGGTTCCGGCGGGTTCGGTCCCCGGCAGACCAAAGGTCGGGACGTGGAGGTCGGCATGGAGCTGCCCCTGGAGGACGCTTTTTCCGGCGGCGCCAGAGCCATTTCCTTTCAGGAGCAGGTGATCGGTCCGGACGGGATGCCGCACATGGAAACCAAGTCCTTGCAGGTGAACATCCCGGCCGGAATCAAGAACGGTTCCCGGATTCGGCTGGCCGGGCAAGGTTCGCCGGGAATGCGCGGCGGTCCCAACGGGGATCTGTATCTGAAGATCAAGATCGCCCCGCACCCCAAGTTCAAACTTGAGGGCAACTCCATTGTCTACGACCTGCCCCTGGCACCCTGGGAAGCTGCCCTGGGGACCAAGGTCCGGGTTCCAACCCTGGCCGGGGCCGTGGAAATGAACATCCCCGCCGGGACCGGCAGCGGAAAAAAACTGCGCCTGCGCGGCAAGGGCCTGGGCAAGGGCGACCAGCAAGGCGACCAACTGATCCGCGTGATGATCACGGTCCCTGAAAAACCCAGCGACCAGGAGCGCGAATTGTGGGAGCAACTGGCCCGGACGTCCACGTTTCAGCCCCGACATGACGACTGATCAGTTCACAGGGAGCAAAAATCCATGGCACTAAGCATCAAAATACTGAACGAGGAACTGCCCGCGACATCGGAACTGGTGATTTGGTCCCGGTTCATTGAGTTGACCGGAATCCACCCGACCAGACTGGGCGAGCTGGTGGAACTGGGCTGGCTCTGCCCCAACAGGACCCAGGAGGACTGCTACCTGTTCCACCCCCGGGACGTGTACAAGGTCAGCAAGCTGGAGCGAATCTGCACCGACTTCGAACTTCCGGCCCTGGCCGGGACGATCATTATCGACCTGCTGGAACGCATTGAGGACCTGGAACTGCAGGTCCGGGATCTGCGCCGCTTGCTGTAGCCCCCATGCCCCCATCAATCCCATAACTCCCATACGTTCCATTCCACCTCCAAGGAGGACCCGCATATGGACATGAACAAATTCACCCAAAAATCCCAGGAAGCCCTGGCCGAAGCCCAAGCCGCGGCCATCCGTTTCGGACATCAGCAAATCGACGTGGAGCATCTGCTCCTGGCCCTGGTCAACCAGGAAAACGGCTTGGCGCCTCGCCTGTTGGATCGGGCCGGGGTCAAGCCGCAAAATTACGTGCAGGCCCTGGAAAGTGAGATCGGCAAGCTGCCCAAGATCAGCGGTCCCGGAGCCCAGCCCGGCCAGGTGGTGGTGACCCCGCGTCTGAACGGCGTCCTGCTCAAGGCCCAGGATCAGGCCAAGAAGATGCAGGACGAATACGTCAGCGTGGAGCACGTCCTGCTGGCCATCCTGGAGGAGCCCTCCTCCACGGCCGCCGGGCGGGTGAACAAGCAGTTCAGCCTGACCCCGGACCGCATCCTGGCCGTGCTCACCGAAGTCCGCGGCAACCAGCGGGTCACCTCGGCCAATCCGGAAGACACCTACGAGGCCCTGCAGAAATACGGTCGCGACCTGGTGGAGGAGGCCCGCAAGGGCAAGCTGGACCCGGTCATCGGTCGGGACCAGGAAATCCGCCGCTGCATCCGCGTCCTGTCCCGACGAACCAAGAACAATCCGGTCCTGGTGGGCGAAGCCGGGGTGGGCAAGACGGCCATCGTGGAAGGTCTGGCCCAGCGCATCCTGAAGCAGGACGTGCCCGAGGGCCTCAAGAACAAGACCGTCTTCTCCCTGGACATGGGCGCGCTCATCGCCGGGGCCAAGTACCGCGGCGAGTTCGAGGAACGACTCAAGGCCGTGCTCAAGGAAGTCCAGCAGTCCGAGGGCCGGATTCTGCTGTTCATCGACGAAATTCACACCATTGTGGGCGCGGGCAAGGCCGAGGGGGCCATGGACGCCGGCAACCTGCTCAAGCCCATGCTGGCCCGGGGCGAACTGCACTGCATCGGGGCCACCACCCTGGACGAGTACCGCAAACACATCGAGAAGGACCCGGCCCTGGAGCGCCGCTTCCAGCCCGTGCTTGTGGAGGAACCCAGCGTGGAGGACACCATCTCCATCCTGCGCGGTCTGCGGGAACGCTTCGAGGTGCACCATGGGGTGCGGATCAACGACAGTGCCATTGTCGAGGCCGCGGTGCTCTCCCACCGCTACATCACGGACCGCCAGCTTCCGGACAAGGCCATTGATCTGATCGACGAGGCCGGTGCCATGCTGCGCACGGAAATCGACTCCCTGCCCTCGGAACTGGATGAGATCAACCGCAAGGTGCTCCAACTGGAAATCGAGCGCGAAGCCCTGAAACGGGAAACGGACGAAAGCTCCCGGGACCGCCTGGAAAAGCTGGAAAAGGAACTGGCCGATCTCAAGGAATCCCAGGGGACCCTGCTGGCCCAGTGGGAAAAGGAAAAGCAGACCATCGACGAGCTGCGCAACGTCAAGGAAACGATTGAAAAAGTCCGCCTGGAAATTGAGGAGGCCGAACGGGCCTATGATCTGAACCGGGTGGCTGAATTACGCTACGGAAAACTGGCCCAACTGGAAAAGATGCTCACCGATCAGGACGACAAGATGACCGCGGATTCCGGCGGGGCACGGATGGTCAAGGAAGAAGTCGGCCCCGACGACGTGGCCGAGATCGTCTCCCGCTGGACCGGGATTCAGGTTTCGCGCCTGCTGGAAGGGGAGCGGGAAAAGCTGCTCCGCCTGGGCGACACCCTGCACGAACGGGTGGTGGGCCAGGACGAGGCGGTGACAGCCGTGGCCGACGCGGTGCTCCGGGCCCGGGCCGGGCTGAAGGACCCCAACCGGCCCATCGGCTCGTTCATCTTCCTCGGCCCCACCGGCGTGGGCAAGACCGAGCTGTGCAAGACCCTGGCCCAGGCCCTGTTCGACACCGAGGAGAACATGGTCCGCCTGGACATGTCCGAGTACATGGAAAAGCACACCGTGGCCCGACTCATCGGCGCGCCCCCCGGATACATCGGCTACGACGAGGGCGGCCAGCTCACCGAGGCCGTGCGCCGCAAGCCCTACAGCGTGGTCCTCTTCGACGAGGTGGAAAAGGCCCACCAGGACGTGTTCAACGCCCTGCTGCAGATCCTGGACGACGGACGGCTGACCGACAGCCAGGGTCGGACCGTGGACTTCAAGAACACGATCATCATCATGACCTCCAACCTGGGCTCCCAGTACCTGCTGGAAGGCATCACCCCCGAGGGCGAGCTGCGGCCCGGCACACGGGAGCAGGTCATGAGCACGTTGCGCTCCCATTTCCGGCCCGAGTTCCTGAACCGGGTGGACGAGGTGGTCCTGTTCAAGCCGTTGCTCCTGGAACAGATCAAGCAGATCATCGACCTGCTGCTCCAAAGTCTGCGCGGTCGCCTGGCGGATCGCAAGATCGAGCTGGAGCTGACCGACCAGGCCCGGGAATTCATCGCCCGGGAGGCCTACGACCCGATCTACGGGGCCCGACCCTTGCGGCGCTATCTCCAGGCCCGGCTGGAAACTCCTCTGGCCAAGGCGATCATCTCCGGCAAGATTCTGGACGGCCAGAAGATTCGCATCGACGTGGGCGACGACGGGTTGGTGTTGGACAATGGGTGAGGTGACGGGAAGAATTCAGAATTCAGGAGTCAGGAGTCAGGAGTCGGAAGGGGGGAGCCGGAAGGAGTGCGCAGCGCGGGAGTTTGAAGAGGGGCCGCGCTCGGTTCTGTGTCTGGACATCGGCAGCGGGACCCAGGATGTATTGCTGCACATCCCCGACGAGCAACCGGAGAACTGCCCCAAGTTCGTGCTGCCCTCCCCGGCCCGGGTTGTGGCCGGTCGGATCGCGGCCCTGACCGCGGCCCGGCGGGCCGTCTGGCTCTACGGGGACAACATGGGCGGCGGCTTCTTCCGGACCGCCAAGGCCCATCTGGAGCAGGGCCTGCCCCTGGCCGCCCATCCGGAGGCGGCTTTTTCCCTGGGGGACAATCCGGATCGGGTCCGGGCCCTGGGCGTCGACCTGACCGAAACCTGCCCGCCCGGCCACGTCCCGTTGCACTTGGCCGACTTTGATCCAGGCTTCTGGCGGACTTTCCTGGCCGCCGCCGGGCTGGACTACCCGGACCTGATCCTGGCCGCGGCTCAGGATCACGGCTACCACCCGGATTCCAGCAATCGCGTCGGAAGATTCCAGCTTTGGCGCGACTTCCTGCTTCAGGCCCAGGGGCGGCCCGAAGCCCTGGTCTTCGCCGACCCGCCCGTGCAGCTGACCCGTCTGCGCACCCTGAAAGCCCGCATTGGCGCCGGGCTGGTGGCGGACACCGGCGCCGCCGCGGTTCTGGGCGCGCTCTTCGAGCCCGAGGTCCGAGAGCGCCAGAAAACTGAAGGCGCCTGCGTGGTCAATGTGGGCAACAGCCATGTCCTGGGCTTTCTGCTTTTCCAGGACCAAATCCTGGGCGTCTACGAGCAGCATTCCAACCGGAGCCGGGATGACGTCCTGGCCGACCTGGACCTGTTCCGCCAAGGCCTGCTGACCCACCAGCAGGTCATGGACCAGTACGGCCACGGCTGCCTGACCCTGGACCTGCCGCCGCAAGCCGGAGCCTTCGCCCCCACCTACGTCCTCGGCCCCCGCCGCGCCCTGCTCCGGGACACCGGAGCCGTGTTCCTCGCCCCGGGCGGGGACATGATGCTGGCCGGGTGTTTCGGGTTGCTGCAAGGCTGGGAGTTCACGCGCCAGGGCCGCTGATCAGGACAGGATCATCACCTTGCCCTGACTGGGTTCCAACACCCGCCCTACTCCATTGCCGCCGTTGAGCACCGCGGCGTCGTTCAGGCGCACGGCCGGACTGCCCTCGATCATCACCTTGGCGCTGCCCGTGCTGAACGAAGCCGACCCCTTGACCTCCCCGGAAATCACTCCCCCGGCGACCCCTTGTTCATTCCCCGCGCTCGGCCCGCAGGACGAGTTCCGGTGCAAGGCCGGCATCCCGGCCACCAACAGCTTTTGGGCCTTGGGCTTTCCCTGGGCCGGGGACACGGTGTTGGCATAGACTTCCGGGGTGGTCCCCGCTGCCGAAGGCGTCCCACAAACATCCAAATCTCCGCCGATCCGACCGGCGTTGGTGGTTACGGCAAACATCAGCGCTCCGTGGTTATGAATTCCAGTGCAACAATGCAAAACTGACGCATCCTTCCGATTCGGTGCTCGGCCACGTTCAGCACGGGCGATATCAAGGTGATGATTTTACCCTGAACCGCGCAAGGTGATGAAAAAGGTGAGCCGACTACAATGCCAACTCCAGCCCCACCGGACAATGATCCGACCCCAGGACCTCAGGTTCGATCCAAGCGCGGCGGACGTTGGGCTTGAGTTCCTCGGAGACGAAGAAGTAGTCGATGCGCCATCCGGCGTTGCGGCTTCGGGCGCCGAAACGGTAGGTCCACCATGTGTATTGGTCCGGCTGGTCGTTGAACATCCGGAAGGTGTCCACGTATCCGGCGGCGATGAAGGAATCGATCCAGGCCCGCTCGATGGGCAGAAAGCCGGAGGTCTCGGCATTGGCCTTGGGGTTTTTCAGGTCGATTTCCCGATGTGCGGTGTTGAAGTCCCCACAGACCACGATGGGTTTGGAGCGACGCAACTCCTGGACATGGTCCAGAAAGGCGTCGTAAAAGCCCAGCTTGTAGTCCAGCCGCTCCCGGCTCATCTGGCCGTTGGGGAAGTAGATGTTGAAATAATGAAACTCCGGAAAATCCAGCCGAAGCACCCGCCCTTCTCCGTGAAAGCGCTCATCGGGCAGTTCCTCGGCCACGGCCAGGGGCTCCCTTTTGCTGAAGCAGGCCACCCCGGAATAGCCTTTCCTGGTCCGACTGGGATTCCAATAGTCCAGATAACCGGAAATCCGCCGGTCCTCATCGGCGAGTTGATCCGGCGTGGCCTTGATTTCCTGCAGGCCCACCACGTCGGCGTCGGCCCGGCGGAACCATTCCCAATAGCCTTTGTTCAGCACGGCCCGAAAGCCGTTTACGTTCCATGAGTACAGTTTCATGGTCCCTCGCTATGACCGCGCCTTGCCGGTCATCCGCAACTCGCCCCGCAGGCCGGACTCCGTCAACCGGATCAGGGCGTATCCGCCCCCGGCCAGGGGGCCGGGATTGATTACCTGGGTCTTGCCGATGCGATCCTCGGCCCGGGCTTCGTGGATATGCCCGGTCAGGCAAACCTCCGGCTGAATCGTCTCAATGAAGGCGCGCACTGCTCTGCTGCCCACGGACGTCCTGCCGCCGACCTTGTCCGCGGCAGTGTTGAAGGGCGGATTGTGGGCCACCAGGAGCAGGTGCGGCAGGTCCTTGACCGGCTCATGGGCCTGGACCAGCCAAAGGCCCAATTGCTCGTCGGAGACTTCACCCGGCGTACCGAAGGGCGTGGGGGTGGAGTAGCCCACGCCCATCAAGCCGACCCCGTTTCCCAGGTCCAGGCCGCGGGCATGGATGTTCATTCCCTGGAGATTCAGAAAATCCTCGACTTCCGGATAGTCCATGTTGCCGATCTGGGCGAAAATTCTGGGATTGATGCGCTGGATATCCCGAAGTATCCGCTCGGCGGCGTTCTTGCGGCCACGATTGGTCAGATCTCCGCTGACAAGGACCGCCGCGGCGTCGGCCAGTTCCGGGATCAGGCGAATGTTCGCGGTCTGTTCATGAATGTCGCCGAATCCGATCCAAAAAGGGAGTGTGCTCACGGTCTTCCTCCGTGGGGGTGAAGAGTTGTGTCTCAAAGCATCGTGCATATTGATATCCTGTTTCCTTTTCGTTTTGAAGAGCGGATTCACGGCACGAGCCATCGACTTCTAACACCAACCTCTTCAGGTCTTGATGGTTCGAACCGGATTCCGTAATGGACACGGAACCATCACCCAAAACACGGGAGGAGAAACATGAGCGACAGGTTTACAACGAATGGAGCGTTCAGCTGGAGCGAGCTGCTGACCAACGACGTGGAGGGAGCCAAGAAATTTTATGGGGATTTGCTTGGCTGGGAGATCGAGGACATGCCCATGGAAGGCATGGATTACACCGTGGTCAAGGCCGGAGGAGAGGAAGTGGGTGGGATCATGGCCATGCCGCCTCAGGCGCCGGAGGGCATGCCGCCGCACTGGGGGACCTACGTTACGGTAACGGACGTGGACGCCGTGGCCCGCAAAGCCCCGGAACTCGGAGGGCGGGTGCTCCTCCCGCCCACGGACATCCCCGGCGTTGGCCGGTTCAGCGTTATCCAAGATCCTCAAGGAGCGGTCCTGTCCGTAATCACTTATACATTCCAAGCTGTTGGCAAATGATTTGCCAGTGAGTTGTCGGCGCGGGACACTTCGGCGGGAACGACTCCAGGTGGACGACTTGCCCTTGTGAAGATATTCCTCGCCGCCGACCGAACAGAAGGCAAGGCGTGATTAAACGGCGCGATCTCCAAGGTCGTGCCGTTTTTTTATTTGGGATATGGTTGGGGTTGTCGTGCTCTCGTCGAATTTTCGATCATTCCCTCTTGACAGACCGCCGAATCACATGAAATAGAGCGCGGCTGTTTTTCAACACCATTCCATAAAGGTTTTGCATGTCCGTGTTTGTCGTTGAGAGTGGCGCAAGTGTAGGAGCGGCGTAGGCGTCGAGTTCCGGCTTTTCGGTACTTGATTTCCTTCGTCCGGTCCCGTCCGTTTTGGGTCGCCCCCGACCCATCGCGTCACAAATCCCCCGTCCCTGGAGCGCTCGGGCTGAGGTCCGTGCAGGCGTCCTCCGATTCGATCCGCCTCCTCGGCTGTTCGAAGGCGCGTCGCCTTATCCAAACAACGACAAGACACAGGACAATTCCAATGCGAACCAGATCCGACATGCGCGGTCGGGGCGGCGCTTTGCCGTCTCCCAACGCCTTTCTTTGCGGTCACTGCAGCCGCACCGTGCCCGGGGAAGCTCCCGGCACCCAGCATCGAAATCATTGCCCCCACTGCCTCTGGAGTCTTCACGTCGACCTGCGTACCGGCGACCGGAGAAGCGGCTGTCACGGACGAATGGAACCCGTCGGCGTTGCCGTGCGCTATGATGGCGACTGGGCCTTGTTGCATCGCTGCCAATCCTGCGGGTTGATCCGCATGAACCGCATCGCCGGCGACGACAACCCGCTGGCCCTGCTTTCCTTGGCCGTGCGTCCCTTGAGCAAGCCTCCGTTCCCCATGGACCAGTTGCCGCGACTGATACCCGGCACCGAGGAGGTGCGACCATGAACCTCCATTCCTTGGGCTGGACCTCCAGCTTGACTGATGCCTTTGCTTCCAGACCGCGGCCCGGACTCGTTCCGGCGCGGGTCAGTCGGGAAGACCGGGGGGTGTACACCCTTTTGTACGAGCATGGACGCTTTCAGGCTGAAGTGAGCGGAAAACTCAGGCACCGAACCGCGGCCCGCGCCGATTATCCGGCCGTGGGCGATTGGGTGGTCACGGAACCGGGAGATGCATCCTCTCGGGGCGTGATCCACGAACTTCTGCCCAGAAGGTCGGCTTTTATCCGGCGCATGGTCGGCGGGCAAAGCCAGGGACAGGTGGTCGCGGCCAACGCAGACATCGCCTTTCTGGTCAGCGGGCTGGACCGGGAATTCAATCCCCGACGCATCGAGCGTTATTTGACCTTGGCCTGGGAGTCCGGGGCCGATCCGGTCGTTCTTCTGAACAAGGCGGATCTTCACGCCCAGCCGGAACTGGCCCGGCTCCAGGCCGAAGCCATTGCACCGGGTGTTGCCGTGTTTTTGATCAGCGCCGCAACGGGAGACGGCTTGCGTGACCTACTGGCGCTCCTCGGTCCTGGGCGGACCGGCGTGTTGCTGGGCTCCTCCGGAGTGGGCAAATCGTCGATCGTCAACGCCCTCATCGGCCGGGAAGCCCGGAAGACCTCAGTCGTGCGCGAGGCGGACGGCAGGGGCCGACACACGACCACGCACAGGCAACTCATGGTCCTGCCGACGGGTGCGATGCTCATCGACACGCCCGGCCTGCGGGAGATTCAACTTCTGGCCGATGAAAAAGCCCTGGACCGGTCCTTTGAGGACATCGACGAACTGGCGGCTTCATGCCGTTTCCGGGATTGCTCACATAACGGTGAGCCGGACTGCGCCGTGCAGCATGCTCTTGCGGAGGGATTGCTGGAAATGGATCGATACGAGAGCTGGCTGCGTCAATGCAAGGAAACCAGGTTTCATCAACGAGAGCAGGATGTCCTGCTGAGGATTCAGGAAAAGAAGCGCTGGAAAACCATCCAGAAGACGGTTCGGGAGGTATATCGATATAAAGGGAGATGATGAACGGATCAGCGTCTTGCCCCGGCGTTTTTCACCGGGGCAAGACGCTAAAGCAGATTGGACGCCAGGCGCATGGCCGAGTTGCGGAACACGGCGAGTCTGGAGAGGGAGCGCAGGCGGGCCGGGGTGTATTCCTCGCAGGACTCCAGGTCCTGCTCGAAGATGGCGTCGTGGCGTCGGGCCAGATCCTCGTTCAGGAACCAGACCATCAGCTCCTTGTGCAGTTCCAGGCTGCGCATGTCGATGTTCATGGTCCCGATGGCCAGCAGGTTGCCGTCGATGGTCATGGTCTTGGCGTGCAGGAAGCCTTGCATGTAGTAATAGATCCGGCCGCCGGCCTCCAGGAGCGGGCCGAAGTAGGTTTGGGCCGCGTACCAGGCGGTGCGTTTGTCCGGCAGGCCGGTCATCATCAGGCGGACGTCCACTCCGGCCAGGGCCGCGTTGACCATGGTTTCGTAGATCTGTTCGTCGGGCACGAAATAGGGCGACTGAATCCAGATCCGCTTGCGGGCGTGACCCATGGCCAGCACGTGAGCCCGACGGGCGGTTTGCCACTTGTCCTCCACGCTGGTGGCCGTGATTTGGACCGGAACGCACGTTCCGGGCATGGGATACTGTTCCGGAAAAAAACGCGTTGAGAACAGGTTTTCCCGGCTGGCCTCGGACCAGCGCAAGGCGAAGAGCTTCTGGAGTTCGGCCACCGCCGGACCGCAAAAGCGAACATGAGTGTCCCGCCAAGCCGGAAAGCGCCGGCCTCCGTCGATGTATTCCTGGCCGACGTTGATCCCGCCGGTGTATCCGCGTACTCCGTCAATAACCACGATCTTGCGGTGGTTGCGGTAATTGGCCCTGTTGAGCTGCCGGACATCGAAGCGGACCTTGGCCCCGGCCTTGGCCAGCCGGTTCAGTTCGGTCTTGCGGTAGGGCAGATTGCCGATGAAATCGTTGAGCATCCGCACTTCCACCCCGGCCCGCAGTCGCTCCAGGAGGATGGCGCACAGTTCCGCGGTCAGCCGATCCCGCTCCCAGATGAAATACTGGATATTGATGGTCTCCTTGGCCTGGGCC
The DNA here is from genome assembly GCF_900182865.1 of Desulfonatronum zhilinae. NCBI lineage: Bacteria > Pseudomonadati > Thermodesulfobacteriota > Desulfovibrionia > Desulfovibrionales > Desulfonatronaceae > Desulfonatronum > Desulfonatronum zhilinae. The sequence continues at coordinate 178,447 of NZ_FXUJ01000002.1, read as the reverse complement.
AGATCTTCCTTCAAAAGCGCGAACTTTTCCGCGCCGCTGGGCAGGATGCGCACGTCACAAGCCGGCAGGGGCGGGGTGAACTCGGTTTGCTCGATGAGCTGGACCAGCCGGGAGTAACCTCGTTCTTCGGCCCACTCCCGACCGGTTTCCGCCATGTCCGCGTGCCTGGCATGAACGGAGCGCATGGTCGGACCGGCCATGGCCCGGTGCCGTTCGTGCAATCCTCGCTGCTCGGCGAGCTTGCGCCAGTTGCGGCCGAAAAAATAGTACAGAGCCAAGCCCAAAAGAGGCAGAAAAGAGAGCAATACCAGCCAGGCCAGGGTTTTGGTCGGATCGCGCTGGTCATTGATCAGGACCACCAGAACCGTCAGCCAATACAAAAAAAAGGCAGCCCCGAGCAGAGCGGGCCAGTTCTCCATGAATTGCCATTCCATTCAGCACTCCGGGGTTCGAGAACTTAGGGACTCTGGGGGCAGGGCGTGGAGCATGAAATCAGCCGTGGGTTATTGAGAAACGAAGTTTTTTTCACTAGGTCTGGGATGCATCACAGGACACGGAGACATGGTTACTCCGTTATGTCATCGGTAACCCGAGATCAAGGAGGACGGCGTGCGGCAGGAAGATGATGGAACGCGAACCGATTCGGAAACGGTTCCGGATTTGGCCCGGGAAACGACCGCGGCGTGGAAGGACGAGGAGGTGGAGTTCATTAAAATTTTTTTCACGGACCTGAACGGACGGCTTCGGACCTTGACCATCAATCCGGAGTTCATGGACCAGATCGTGGAAAAAGGTGTCGGCTTTGACGGCAGTTCCATTGCCGGAATCACCACGGTGGACGACAGCGACCGACTGTTGCTCCCTGTACCGGAGAGTTACCGCGTACTGGAGTTCAACAGTGAGCGGATCGGCTTCTGTATCGCCCGGATACTGAATTTGATGGGCGGGCGGTCTCTCTCCGATCCGCGGGCCGTCCTGGAGCGGACCCTGGAGCGGGCCATGGACGAATTCGGCGTGCGCTTTCAGGTGGCTCCGGAGTACGAGTTCTTTCTCCTCAAAAGCGACGACTTCACCAAAAACATTCATTCGGACAAGGCAGGCTATTTCCACTCCGATCCCCACGACAAGGGCGGCTTCGTGCGCAACCAGATCATCCGCACCCTTAAGCGCTGCGGCATCCGCCATGAAAAGACCCATCACGAGGTCACGGCCTCCCAGCACGAGATCAATCTGGAACACACGGACGCCCTGTCCGCCGCGGACAGGACCCTGCTCTTCAACTATGTCGCCGAACGGGTGGCCGCGGAAGAGGGCATGCACATGACGTTGATGCCCAAGCCCTTTGACGGCCAGAACCGCAGCGCTTTCCACCTGCATATCTCCATGTGGGATCAGAACGGAGTAAACCTGTTCCACGATGCCCAGGGCGAGCACCGGCTGAGCAGCCTTGCCCGGCAATTCATCTCCGGGATTCTGAAGTACGCCCGTCAGACGTCCATCATCATGGCTTCCACGTACAATTCCTACAAAGCCTATGTGGCCGAACGCGAAGCGCCCATGGTCGTGGGCTGGGGGATCAAGAACCGCAGCTCCATGGTCCGCCTGCCCCACTGCGCCAGCCCGGAAAGCACCCGCCTGGAACTGCGTAGTCCGGACCCGTCGGGCAACGTGTATCTCCAGATGGCGACTTTGATCGAAATGGGGTTACAGGGGCTCCGGGAAGGGGCAGAGTGCGGACCGCCGGACGTGGGCAGCGTTTATCGTGGTCTTTGGGATTGCCGGGTATGGGACGAACGCTTTCTGCCCCGGAGCATGTACGAGGCCTTGGTGGAGGCGGAGCGCAGCGAATTCTTGCGCAACCTTCTGGGCGAGAGCATCTACAAGCACTATATGTGCTTGAAAATCGCCAGTTGGGAAGAGCACCGCACCCACGTCACGCCGCGGGAGCTGGGGAATTACTTGAGCTGTTAAACGAGAAAGCCAAGGGCCCGGAGGAAGCCTCCGGGCCCTTGGCCGGAAACGGAATGAGCGTAGTGGCTATTCCGGGATATTCGGCCACTGGGTGGTTTTGCCCTGGTAGTTGCGCAGGGTGTATTCCTTTTCGTCCTTCCCCTGAATGTAATAGTCGGGCATCAGCGGTATTTTGCCGATATTCGTGGCGATGACGTACATGGGCTGGGCCAGGCCGGTGGTGTGGCCGCGGATGGCGTCCCGGATCAGTTCAGCGCCTTTTTCCACCGGGGTTCGGAAGTGGTCGATGCCCGGCGCGGGCTCGCAATAAAAGACGTAGTAAGGCCGGATACGCACGGTCAGCAACTTTTGATGCAGTTCGCGGAAAGTGGCCGGATCGTCGTTGATCCCCTTGAGCAGCACCGCCTGGTTGCCCACATTCACCCCGCAGGTGAGCAGGTCGTAAACGGCCTGTGCGGTTTGCTCGGTGATTTCCTTGGGGTGGTTGCACTGGGTGTTGATCCAGATGGGCACCCGATGGCGGCCGGCGAGGACCTTCTTCAGCCCCTCGGTGACCCGTTGCGGCAGGACGATGGGGGTCCGCGTTCCGAAGCGGATCATCTGCAAGTGCGGCATTTCGCGAAGCTTGCGGATCAAGTAGTCTAGTTTCTCATCTGAAAACAGGAAAGGATCTCCCCCGGTGATCAACACGTCCCGCACTTCCGGGTGCTCCCGAATCCACGTCAACCCCTCCTCGACGTCGAAGCGCAGTTGCAGGTCCCGGTCCACGACCAGCTCCTTGCGGAAGCAATGTCGGCAATAGATGGCACAGGCATCGGAAACGGTGAAAGCGACCCGATCCACGTATTGTCTGGCGATGCAGTCCGGCCGAACTTCCGAAGTGTCCCTGTTTTCCTTCCAGATCAAATAATTGGGAACGCCGTAAGTGTTCTCCCGTTCCTGGATGCTGGGTACCACCTGTCTGCGGATCGGACAGTCGGGGTCGTCCCGGTCCATCAATGCGGCGAAGTAGGGGGTGGTTCCCCAGCGGGTCGGCATTTCCGTGATGGCCCGTTCTTCCCGATCCGTGACGGTGATGTAGTTCTTGAGTTTGTCCAACGTGTTGACGTGATTTCGCATCTGTTCCTGCCACAAATCCATGATGAACCTCCGATCGATGCTCATTTTTCCGCGTACCCGGTCGCTGGAGCGTTCGGGTCCGGGATGCAAAGCCCTCGTTGTGCCGAAAAAACGATGCGGCATCAAGGGGTTTTCATTTTTCGGTCAAAAGTCGGTCAAAAGCAGCTCAAAAAAGGACTGAAGCGCTCCGCTCGCCCCAGACTCACGCTCTCACCTGAAAAACGATCCTTCCTGGATGAGAAAAGCGCTTGCGTGAGCAGAGTTGCTGGAAACGGCTTCACAAAAAACGGGGGCAGAAGCTGTAGACAGCTTCTGCCCCCGTTGATTCCACGATGGAGGACGCGACGTTGACTGCTGCTAGGCGAGGACTCGGGCGTCGTCGGTCAGGTAGGTCATGAATCGAGTCGGAGGGGCCAGCAAACCGTCGATCCAACGCTCTGGCCAGGCCCGTTCTCCATGCATGGCCCCTAACAGGGCACCGAGCACGGCACCCCGGTAGCAGTTGTCGCCGCCAAGATTGGTGTTCACGATCAGGGCCTGCTCCGGATCATCCTGATATTTCCAAGCCAGATAAAACGCCAGCGGAAGGGATTGCTGGACGTAACAGGCCGTGCTGAAGACATTGAGGGCCACGTCCACATCGTCGCGATCCGCCAGGTCTTCAAAGGAATGGTCGGTGAAAAAGCGCGACTTCTCCGGAAGTTCCTGTTCCAGGGCTTGGCGGATGTCCATGCCGTCCAGAACGGATTGCAGGGTCAGGCTGAAAGCAGAGAAGGCGTCGCTCATGAGCGGGCCGGGGTGGGTCAATTCCAGGTGACGTTGGCCGAGCAGGAGGCCCCTGTTCGGCTGGTCGTGGAAGAAAAGCAGGATCGGAACCGGCAGACACAGTCCGCCGATGTGTTTCTCTTCCGGCGCGGCCGCCGTCATGCCTTTCCTGCGCAAGACCCAGGCCTTGAAAAACTCCCGGTGAGACTCTTCAATATAGGTATCGTGATGTTTGCCGGGGGTGGTCATGAACGCGACATATTTGGCGAGATAGCGGTCAGGATCGTAGCCTTCGGACTCCAAGAGGTGCTCCATGAGCAACCGGCTCAGCTTGATGTTCAGGGTGTTTTCACCGGCCTGCAGGAATTGATGATAATGTACGCCCCGTTCGCCCCAGAACATGGCTTGATTGTGCAGGATGTCCGCCTCCGGACCGGCCGGGCGGTAGCGGGAGCGCCAGAGAATGCTGTCCGGATGGGGGTTGCGGGGTTGCTGGTAGTCCCGGACGAGGCCGTAGTCCTTGTGCAAGGAAAGCCGATCATAATACCAGTGCACGGGCATGGCCAGGGCGTCCGCGATCAGAAATCCATAGAGCGCCCCGGAGAGGCGGGAGCTGATTTCCGGTGTATGTTTGAGCATGGCTGCATCCTTGTTTGAAGGGTGACGGGCGACTTCTTCCGTTCAGTAATAAGTCTTCATCAGCCATGGTCAATTGTCCATGATGGCGATTGCGAGGAACTTTCGAGCATCCCCTGAGCGGTTCGCTTCCTTCAAACAAAACGGCCCGGCGGATATCCGCCGGGCCGTTCTCAAAATCCAATATGTAAGCCGATGCAACACGTTCAGCGGGTCACACCGCGACGGTGTCGGTCTCCCGTTCGGCCTCCAGGTCCACGTCCGCGATCTTGGACAGGCCCAGCAGGATCGGGCTGGCGATGAAGATGGAGGAGAAGGTCCCCACGGCGATGCCTATGAGCAGGGCCAGGGCGAAGTCGTGGATGACGCCGCCGCCAAGCAATACCAGGCAGAGCACGACCATCAGGGTGGTTCCGGAGGTGAGGATGGTCCGGCTCAGAGTCTGATTGATGCTCAGGTTGATCACCTTGGGCAGGGTCATGTCCACCTTGTCGCGGATATTCTCCCGGATGCGATCGTAGACGATGATCGTATCGTTGAGGGAATAGCCGATGATGGTCAAAAAGGCGGCGATGATGGCCAGGTCCAGATCCTTGTTCAGCAGGGAAAACATTCCCAGGGTGATGAACACGTCGTGGACCAGGGCGACCACCGCTCCCAGGGCGTAGGAGAGCTTGAGCTTCCAGCACAGGCCGATGGTGATCAGTAGCGCAGCTACCACCAGCAGTTCCATGGGCAGGCCAAGCCAGCGCAGGGCCGCGATACCCCCGGTCAGGCCGGCGGCCATGATCACGGCTGGGAACCAGCGTTGTTCGAATCTGCCTGAGATGTAGATCGCTATCAGCAAAATGGCGTAGAACAGCGCTTCCATGGCCTGGGCGCGGAGATCAGCGCCAACTCGTGGGCCGACCATTTCCAGGCGCTGGATGTCGAATCCGACGCCAGCCAAATTCTGATCCAGACTGTTTTGGATATCCCGGCGGACCTCGTCGGAAACAAGATCCGAGGACGAGGTCCGCACGAGGAACTCATTGTCCTGGGCCGTGCCGAAGCGCTGTACCCCAAGACCGGGGAGGTCGGCATCCCGGAGGGCCTGCTGGACGCGGCTCAGCTCCACCGGTTGGTCGAACTTAATCTGAATGATCATGCCGCCGGAAAAGTCGATACCTAGTTGGGGCCCGCCCTTGACGACCAGGGAAAGGAGGCCGGCCAGAATCAGCAAGCCGGATATGAGGAAGGCCCCATACCGCATTTTCAAAAAGTTGATCCGGGTGTCCGGACGAATGATTTGCAGTCCCATGCTGTCACCTGTTCCTTATATGCTCAACGGCGTACCGGGCTTGCGCCATTTCAGCCAGAAATCGAAGAATATCCGCGAGACGAAAATCGCGGTGAACATGGACGCCAAAATACCCAGGGACAAGGTCACGGCAAAGCCCCGGATCGGCCCGGTGCCGAACTGATACAGGACGATGGCCGCGATGATGGTGGTGATGTTGGCGTCCAGAATGGCCTTCAGCGCACGGCTGTAGCCTTCGTCGATGGCAATGGCAGGGGTAAGACCGCGTCGTATTTCTTCCCGAATGCGCTCGAAGATCAGCACGTTGGCGTCCACGGCAATACCGATGGTCAGGATGATGCCCGCGATGCCGGGCAGGGTCAGGGTGGCCCCGAAAGCCGCCAACCCGGCCATGACCAGCAAAATGTTCAAACACAGGACCGCGTTGGCTACGATTCCGGACATGCTGTAATAGACAAGCATGAAAACAAGGATCAGCGCCCCGCCGATCAGGGCCGCTTGCAGGCCGCGCTCAATGGATTCCCGACCCAGGGAGGGGCCTACGGTGCGCTCTTCCATGATGTGCACCGGGGCGGGCAGTGCCCCGGCCCGGAGCACCAGCGCCAGGTCAGTGGCTTCCTCGGTGGTGAAGCGCCCGGTAATGCTGGCCCGCCCTCCGGCGATGCGCTCCTGGATCACCGGCGCGGAATGGACGTTGCCGTCCAGGACGATGGCCAGCCGTCGGCCGGTGTTCTCTCCGGTGATCCGTTCGAACAGCCTGGATCCGCGCGCATTGAAGTTCAGCCCGACGTAAGCCTGGTTGAACTGATCGAAGCTGACCCGGGCATCGGTGATGAATTCCCCGGTCATCAGGGTGTCCCGCTTGATGACGATGGGGGTTTGGGAAACCGAGCCGTCCGGGTTGCGGGTGTGCATGGAGGCCAGTTCCGCATCCGGGGGCAAAATGCCGCGCAAGGCGCGGTCGATGTCCGCCTGGTCGTCCACCAGCTTAAATTCCAGATGGGCGGTTTGTCCGATGATGGCCACGGCCCGTTCCGGATCCTGAAGGCCGGGCAGTTGAACCTGGATACGTCCGTCTGCTTGGCGGCGGATGTCCGGTTCGGCCACGCCGAACTGGTCGATGCGGTTACGGATGGTCTTGATGGCCTGCTCCACGAGCAGATCCTCGACATGGGCCCGGTATTGCTGGGTCATGCCCACGGCATAGCGAATCTGCCCCGCTTCCTGTGTTTCCTTGGAGAGGATCTGCAGGTTGTCGAAGCGGTTGCGGAGCATCCGCTCCAGGTCATCCTGTTGTGCGCCGCGGGCCAGCGTGAATTCCAGTTTCACGTCGTTCACCACTTGCGGCCGGAGGATGAAAATGCCTTCATCCTGGGCCTCGGAGCGGATGTCCTGGCCGAATTGGGCCATGGTGTTGGCCACGCCCCTGGGAATGTCGACGCCCAACGTCAAATGCATCCCGCCCCGCAGGTCCAGACCGAGCCGGATCTCGCTTTCCGGCAGGACTTTCCCCAAGAACGTACCCTGGAGGTTGGTCAGGGCGGGCAAAGCATACAGGCCGCCCAACAAAAGGCCGATCACGGCCAGGACGATCCGTATTCGCAAGCTCATCTTCATGGCTGTTCCTCAGAGTGGTTCCAAGCAGGCAGGCGAGCGTTCCCGGCGCGGAAAGCGCACGGAATGGTCCGGCGCGTCGCCGCGGAGACGCTCTCTACGAGTTGTAGGGAAGTGTTATTTGGGGTCCCGACTGACCGGTTTGACGTCCGTCTCGGCGAGGCCGGCGATGTAGTTGCGGTTGGCCTGGATCTTGACGTTGTCGGCGATTTCAAGGGTCAGCATGTCGTCATTGATGGAGTGGATGCGTCCGTAAAGACCTCCGGCGGTCAGGACGCGGTCGCCTTTCTTGAGGTTGGTGAGGACTTCGCGGTGCTGCTTGGCTTTTTTCTGTTGGGGACGGATAAGCAGAAAGTAAAAGATCGCGAACATGACGATCAACGGAACGAACGCGGTGATCGGATTGCCCTGGGCTTCGGCCCCGGAGGTTCCCATGGCGTAGGCCAAGCTTGGTTCAAAAATCATCGTGCACTCCTTAAGGTTCTTGTGTGGATAAAATTCGCTTCCGTGTTTTCCAGCGAAGCTTTTTTTCGCGCGTATCGGACGTTGATATCAGTCGCTGAATTGGTCTGCCGCGTGCCTGAAAGGGCAAATCCCTACATGACATCATGGCGGATGTACAGGGCTTTTGTATCGCGTGGAAACACGGCACCTCCGAAGATGAGCGGACCGATCCTGAACGCGAGCGCGCTCCAGTGATTTTTACTACAATTATGGAAAGACATCTCGGCGTCTTTTTTCGTCACTCCGGGATGCGCTTGAGGAAATTTCTCGGGTTCGCGTCGCGTTTGCGATCCCAGAGCGCTTCATCGAGACAAAAGGTTTTCAGGTACCATCCTTGATTTCCGCGACCCAAAGAGACAGGGGAAAATACAAAAACGTCATGCTGTGCCCCTGGATGGCCAAAAAACATCTTTGAATTAACAAAAATGTTGCACACGGAACACGATCAATCGCGAGCGCAAAGAATATTTCATTATATTCCAGCAAAATAACATCCTTGGTCCGCGCTTTGCTTTGCTTCCGAACATGATGAATTCAGTGGCTGTTTACGGAGTTTGCTCTTTGCATGTGTCATGCGGTTTTTGTAAATCTTTATCATACGTAAGGGAGGCACTTGATTATGAAATGGATCACAGCAGTCATCAAGCCGTTCAAGCTGGACGATGTCCGGACCGCGCTCATGGAAATCGGCGTTCAGGGATTGACCGTGACCGAGGTTAAAGGGTTCGGGCGACAGAAGGGGCACACGGAAGTGTATCGCGGGGCGGAGTATGTCGTGGACTTCCGGCCAAAGCTCAAATTGGAAGCGGCGATTGCCGACGATCAGGTGGACAAGGTGATTCAGACCATTCAGAAAGCCGCCCATACCGGAAAGATCGGCGACGGAAAGGTTTTTGTCTTTGACCTGGAAAAATGCCTTCGGATCCGGACCGGGGAAACCGGAACGGAAGCCCTGTAATCAGTAGAAGCGGGAATCGATTCGTCGCTACGTAACGCTCTTTCTCAAAATGGAGGGAATATACCGTGGAAATGTTGCTTGAAGTCAGTTACGCTCTGGATACCTTCTATTTCCTGATGTCCGGGATGCTGGTCATGTGGATGGCCGCCGGGTTCACCATGCTGGAGTCCGGGCTGGTCCGCTCCAAAAACACCGTGGAAATCTTGACCAAAAATATCGGCCTCTACTCCATCGCCTGCATCATGTACATGCTTGTGGGCTACAACATCATGTATGGAGACTCTTCCAGTTCGATCATCCCCGGCTTGAGTTTTCTGGTTGGCGGAGACAATTCCGTCGCCGATGTCGTCGCTGGTGGCGAGGACGCCCCATACTATTCGAACATCGCCGACTTTTTCTTTCAGGTCGTCTTCGTGGCCACGGCCATGTCGATCATTTCCGGCGCCGTGGCCGAGCGGATGAAGCTCTGGTCGTTCTTCGTCTTCGCCGTGGTCCTGACGGGCTTCATCTATCCCATCCAGGGGTACTGGAGTTGGGGTGGTGGTTTTCTCGACGGGCTGGGATACTCGGATTACGCCGGATCAGGCATTGTGCATATGGCCGGTGCGAGCGCCGCCTTGGCCGCGGTCCTGCTGCTCGGGGCCCGTAAGGGGAAATACGGTCCGGACGGGCAGATCAACCCGATCCCCGGCGCGAACATGCCTTTGGCGACCTTGGGGACGTTCATCCTCTGGATGGGGTGGTTCGGGTTCAACGGCGGTTCCGAGTTGAAGGTGTCCGACGTGGAGTCGGCCAATGCCGTGGCCATGGTCTTCGCGAATACAAATTTGGCCGCCGCTGCTGGGGTCATCGCCGGACTCATCACTGCACGGGCGCTTTTCGGTAAAGCGGACCTGACCATGGGACTGAACGGAGCCCTGGCCGGTCTGGTGGCCATCACCGCGGGGCCGGACACGCCCTCCATGCTCCTGGCGACCATTATCGGCGCTGTCGGCGGCGTCATCGTCGTCTTCTCCATCGTCGCCTTGGACAAATTGCGCATCGACGATCCGGTGGGCGCGATTTCCGTACACGGCGTGGTCGGCATCTGGGGGCTGCTCGCGGTGCTTCTGTCCAACGAGGACGCGACCCTGGTGGGCCAGTTGGCCGGCATCGTGTGCATCTTCGGGTTCGTTTTCGTCACCAGCTTGATCCTCTGGATGATCCTGAAGGCGACCATGGGGATCCGCGTGGACGAGGAAATGGAATATCAGGGCATGGACCTGGCCGAATGCGGTCTCGAAGCCTACCCGGAGTTCACCGGATCGGGGGGCTCCCGAAAGTAACCTCCAAGCTTTTCAACCTCCTCGAAAAAACGGACGGGCGGCAAAGGTGCCGCCCGTCCGTTTTCTATTTTCAGTCCCCTCAAGGCGTCTTACAAAAACTCTTCACGTTCCTTGAACACCTCGCGAAGTTTGCTTAGTTCGGCTTCATCCCGGGTATGTGAATGCTCCTGAGCCCGCGTCAGATGAAACTGGTATTGCCGTTTGTCTCTGGAATAGAGAGCGGCATAGGCGAGATGGAGATGCGCGGAAAAAAGACGCCCTTCCTGTCCAAGGACTCTGCCCAACAAGGCATGAACCGCGGACTGCTCGGGAAGCTGAGCCAGGATGCGTTCCAAAAGAGGAATGGCTTCGGTGGGTTGGCCAAGGGCGATTCGCGCTCTGGCGTAATGATAGAGCGCCATTTGGTCCTTGGGGTTGCGCAGAACCGCATCCTGGAGGTGGCGAACCGCGACGTCGAAATCCCCCTGGCGCAGAAAAAAGTCACCTGCCTCCCGCAGGACCAGGGAGTCTCCGGAAGCACAGGCCAAGGCCTGTTCAAAAGCGGATCGAGCTTCAAGGATTTGGTTGCCCCGATCCAGAGCAATGGCTTTTCCGAGGGTGTTCAGGCAGGGATCAAGCCTGTCCTCATGAAAAAAGGCCAAGGCTTTGTCCGGTTCCGTATAGCGGGCCATGACCAGCATCCGGGCCCGCTGGTAGGCGGTGTTGCGCTCCTGGCGGTTCCGGACTTCCGGGGGCATTCTGTCCACGCGATCCTTGAGATAGGAAATCCGCTCTTCAACTCCAGGGTGGGTGCTCAGATACAAAGGGAACGAGCCGCCGAGCCAGCGCAGCTTCCGGATGGTTTCAAAGGATTGGACCATGCCTTGTGGTGGAAATCCGGCGGCCACGAGATAGTTCATCCCAACCTGGTCGGCTTCCCTTTCATCCTCTCGACTGTAGGCGAGCATGGCACTGTGCCCAGCGGCCACCGACCCGTAAACCATGGCGGACTGGGCGTCTCCTCCCAGAAAAACTCCGGCAAGAATTCCGAGCAAGGACGCAAGATTGACGAGTTGGGCCTTTTCAATGCGGCTGGCGATGTGGCGTTGGGAAACGTGGGCCAGTTCGTGGGCCACGACCCCGGCGAACTCCGATTCATTGTCCAGGTGTTGCAAAAGGCCTGTATGGACGAAGATGTGGCCCCCGGGCCCGGCAAAGGCGTTGAGCGCACCATGCCGGATCACCCCGACCTGAATGGGGAACGGCTGTGGCGGCATATGGACCCGTAACTGCTCCACGACGCTTTCGACATAGGTGAGGACTTCCGGATCCTCGACCAGGGGCATGCGGGACCTGATCAGAATGTTGAATTTACGGCCCAGTTCGATTTCATCGGAGATGGTAAACCGGCCCAGGGACAATTGGGCGGAAGCCGTTGGGGGCCGTATCGCGGAAAAGGCCAGCGCCAGCAGGACGACGATTCCGAGGAATGCGACATAGAAAGGCTCGAGCCGACGGATTGTTCTCGGAAACGGCCGAATTGCCGGGCGTCGGGTTTGGGCCGATCGGAGTCGAGGGGAGAGCAACGGAGGCATCCTCCGAATATAGTCATGAAAAGGCAGCGTGCAAGACGACCGGCGTCGCCCTTGGCGATGTTTCGCCGGAACTTCGCTGAGGACTATTTGTTCATCATGTCCAAAAACTCGCGGTTGCCTTTGCTGCCGCGCATCTTGCCCAGCAGAAAGTCCATGGAATCGTGGGTATTCATGGGAGAAAGCACCTTGCGCAAAATCCAGACGCGATTCAGGACGTCCTCGCTGAGCAGGAGTTCCTCCTTGCGGGTCCCGGAGCGGTTGATGTCGATGGCCGGAAACATGCGTTTGTCGGCCAGATGCCTGTCCAGATAGATCTCCATGTTACCGGTTCCCTTGAACTCCTCGAAGATGACCTCGTCCATGCGCGACCCGGTGTCGATCAATGCCGTGGCAATGATGCTCAGGCTTCCGCCTTGCTCAATGTTTCGCGCCGCGCCGAAAAATCGTTTCGGGCGCTGGAGGGCGTTGGCGTCCAGGCCGCCGGACAGGACGCGACCGGAAGAGGGGGTGACCGTGTTGTACGCGCGTCCCAGGCGGGTGATGCTGTCGAGGAGAATCACGACGTCGTACTTGCGTTCCACCAAGCGCTTGGCTTTTTCCAGAACCATTTCGGCAACCTGCACATGCCTGGTCGGGGGCTCGTCGAAGGTGGAGCTGACGACCTCCGCGTTGACGGTCCGCGCCATGTCCGTGACCTCTTCCGGACGTTCGTCGATCAACAGCACGATCAGGTAGATGTCCGGATGGTTGGTGCTGATGGAGTTGGCGATGGTTTGCAGCAGAACGGTTTTCCCGGTTCGCGGCGGCGCGACGATCAGTCCGCGTTGTCCCATGCCGATGGGCGTGAGCAGATCAATGATCCGCGAAGCGTAGTTTTCCTTGCCGTTTTCGATGACAAAGCGCTTGTCCGGGTAAATGGGAGTCAAGTTGTCGAACAGGACCAGTTGCTTGGACTTTTCCGGTGGGGCGAAGCCGATTTCCTTGACCTTGAGCAAGGCGAAATATCGCTCGCCGTCTTTGGGGGGGCGGATTTGTCCGGAGATGACGTCGCCGGTACGCAAACCGAATCGTCGAATTTGGGATGGAGATATGTAGATGTCGTCCGGCCCGGGCATGTAGCTGTACATCTGCGAACGAAGAAAGCCGAACCCGTCGGGAAGGATCTCCAATACGCCTTCTCCGAATATGGAGCCGTTTTGTGATGAGCAGGCTTGCAGAAGCGCGAAAATAAGCTCCTGTTTCCGCAAGTTGCTCGGGTTCTCCACCTTGAACTGGTTCGCCAGTTCAGTCAACTCATACATGGACTTGGTTTTCAATTCGGACAAGTTCATAATTCGTACCTTCGCTCTAATCTCCCGCAAGAAGTTTCAGTAAAACGGCATTGCTGATCTATTCAAAAGAAGAACAAAAATATGATTGGACATGGAATGAGTCATGTCGCAACACGATTGAAGAACCGATGTTAAATCAAAACACCGGAAAAAAGAAATGGCCTAAAACAAGGAAGAGTGGTGTGTCGAAAATAGGCAACGTTATGTGATATGCAAAAAAGCGGATATGCTACGCTAGTATAGTAAGTCGTGTGAAATCGACGTTTGACGTCGCACGGCGTCCCGGAATATTGCGCCGGAGAAACTAAGTATGAAGATGGTCATGCGTGGATGGAAGATGGCCTTATATGGAAAAAGAAATTTTGACAAGCGGTCGGTGCAATAGAGAAGCGATGAGTCAAATTTGCGTGGATGGAATGGAATGAAAATGAAAAACCGAGACAGTTCGACACCAATGACGCGTTCTTTTTAACCTACCGAACAACAGCTCGATTTGGCAAGATTTTTTCGAAGCTCCAGCGAGGTGCTTTGCTTGGTGGAAAGAAATCGCTGCTTTAGATTGTTGCTGATGATCAAGACCCCGCTCATGCCGGGATCAGGCCGGGAAATTCAGTCTTCGTGAGGAAAAACGGCCTTGGCCGTAAGTCGAGTCGAAGAGCAAGCCGACGAGGTCTCACTTTTCCTCCTGCTCCGGCTCGGTGCTTTGATCTTCTTCAGCGGGCTTGAGAATGTCTTCAAAAAAAGAATAGATTTTGGTACGGATGTCGGCCGGAGTGCTGTCCAGACAAAAAGCCAGTTCCGTGGTAATTAAATGCAAAGCTTGTTCCAGTAGGCGTCGCTCTCCGAAGGACAGCTCCTTGTCCTTGCCGATCAGGATCAGTTCCTTGAGGACATAGGCAACATCCCGGAGGTTTTCACTTTTAAGTTTTTCCGAGTATTCGCGGTATCTTCGGTTCCAGTTTTGACCCGTGTATCCGGTAAAGTCGGATCGGTCCCGGATATATCCCAACATATCTTCGCCCTGTTCGCTGGTGCATAAGGCGCGAAGGCCGACGTTCACGGCGTTGTGCACGGGAACCATGACCATGACATTGTTGTTCAAGATACGAATAATGTACAGGTTCGTCGGACAACCACCGATTTCCTGACTTTCGATTTTCTCGATTTTTCCAACACCTTGTGCCGGGTAAACTACCAAGTCGTTAACCGAGAACACGTTCACCACTCCTGATATGAGGTACTGATCGAGCATAATCCCCTAATGACTTTTTTCACAATATCCTGAAGTCGACGAAGAGTCTATAATTTTCTCTCATGAGAAATCAAAGGAGGGTCGGTCGGTTTGGCTCGAAGCTCGGCTTTCCGTTGACTGCCGTGTAATTCTTGCATTCCCGCGGCCAACCCCTTGGTGCAAAACATCGTGACCGCCGTGACCGCCGTGGTCAGTGTCCCGGAAAGGGCGGCCAGCCCTTCTCCGTGAAAGGGGCGCAAGACATAACCCGCCGGATCATGACCGGACGGAGGACGGCCTATGCCGACGCGCAGCCTGGGGAAAGCGTTTGTTCCCAAGGATTGAACGATGGACAGTATCCCCTTGTGCCCGGCGGCGCCTCCTCCCATTTTGAAGCGCAGGACGCCGGGAGGGAGGTCAAGTTCATCATGAACCACGAGGATTTGCTCCGCGGGGATGCGGTACCATCGGGCCAGCGGTCCAACGGCGTCTCCGCTGCGATTCATGTAGGTCAAGGGTTTGACGGCCAACCAGGTTGAGCCGTTGCTCTCTCCTCGATGGAGTTCACACTTTCCCACTGGAGCCTTTACGGCTTGCCAAACGTTTGGAGAAGCGGAAAAAAGAGCATCCAGGGCCAAAAAACCCATGTTGTGCGGAGTGCGCTCGTATTCCGGGCCGGGATTGCCCAGACCAACAATGAGCCCGCGAAAGCCTCGGCTTTGCATGTGGAGCTAAGGAAAAAGAAGAAAGGAGTTCGAGCGGCGTTACCCGGGGGTGCCGCGGAGCCATACGAAATTCGTACGCCGTGACGATGAATTGCCGGGAAAGCGGAGGGCGGCGACGCCCGGAGAGAAAAAATCTCCGCCTTGGCCAAAGGTTTAAGAAGTTCGGCCAAGGCGGGAGAATGATTACTCGCCCTTTTCCGCTTCCCCTTCCTCGGTCTCGGAATCGCCGGCCGAGGGGCTGACGACGCCGACCACCGCGAAGTTGTCTTCAAATACGAACTCCACGTTATCGGGGAGCTTCAGGTCCTGAACATGCACGTTGTGGTTGATCTCCAACGCCGTGACGTCGATGACGATTTTCTTCGGAATGGACATAGGCAGACCGACGACCTCAAGTTCGTCCCGAAAAATTTCCAGCATGCCGCCGAGCACGACGCCTTTGGGCTTGCCGGTGACTTCAACGGGGATGTAGACATTGATCTTCTTGGTCAAGTCCACTCCGAAAAAATCGACATGGGTGATGGCACCCTTGACGGGATGGTACTGAATATCACGGATGATCGCCGGGTGTCGCTGGGCTTCACCGTCTTGTTTGATTTCCAGTTGAAAGACCTGCGAGAGCCCGACCTTGTTGTACAGTTTTTGAAGCGGTGTCCGCTCAGCGGAAAAAAGCACGTTCGCTCCTTGGGCATTGTAAAAAATGCCCGGGACAGAAGCCTTGTTGCGCAGCCTGCGACATTGCCCCGTACCGGTTTCAGAGCGGACATCGACGCTAAGGGTTGATTGATTG
Organism: Desulfonatronum zhilinae; assembly: GCF_900182865.1. Classification (NCBI taxonomy): domain Bacteria; kingdom Pseudomonadati; phylum Thermodesulfobacteriota; class Desulfovibrionia; order Desulfovibrionales; family Desulfonatronaceae; genus Desulfonatronum; species Desulfonatronum zhilinae. Next base: position 162,604 of record NZ_FXUJ01000002.1, on the reverse strand, counting down.
GACATGCCTGTATCTCCTTAAGGGAATTGATTAGACAAAGAGGACGCTGACCGAGGATTCGGTGTGGATGTTGTGCACCGCCTTGGCCAGAATGCTGGCCACGGACAGCGCATGGATCTTGTCGCAGGCTAGGGCCTCGCTTTTCAAGGGAATCGTGTCCGTAACGTAAACTTGGTTGAAGGCCGAATCCTGCAAGCGCTTCACGGCGGGACCGGAAAGAACGCCATGCGTGGCGCAAGCCACGACGCTTTTTGCCCCCTTGTCCATGAGCACTTTGGCTGCCTGGACCATGGTCCCGGCGGTGTCGATCATGTCGTCGAGCACCACCGCGACCTTGTTTTCCACGTCGCCGATGACGTTCATGGCTTCAGCCTGATTGGGGCAGACCCGGCGTTTATCGATGATGGCCAAGCTCGCGCAAAGGCGTTTGGCATAGGCTCGGGCCCGCTCCGTACCGCCGGCATCGGGTGAAACGATAACCAAGTCTTCGGGAACGTCGGTCAATTTCTTGATATTGTCGAGCAGAATCGGGGCCGCGTAGAGATTGTCCACGGGAATGTTGAAAAAACCCTGAATCTGTCCGGCATGAAGATCAATGGTCAACAGGCGATGCACACCGGCGACGGTCAGAAAGTCGGCCACGAGCTTCGCGCTGATAGGCGCACGGGGGACCACCTTGCGATCTTGCCGGGCGTAGCCGTAATACGGAATCACGGCGGTGACCCGCTTGGCACTGGCTCGCTTCAGAGCGTCCAGCACAAGGCACAGTTCCATCAGGTTGTAGTTGACGGGGGCACAGGTGGGCTGCACGACGAAGACATCGTCTCCGCGGACATTGTCGCCGATCTCGACTCGAATCTCTCCGTCGCTGAATGTTTCAACCAGGCAAGGCGTCAATCTGGTACCCAGGTGATCGCAGATGGCCTTGGCCAGGGGGGGGTTCGCGGAACCGGAGAGGATTTTCAGTTCGCCATGGAGAGCCATGAAGAGATTCCTTGAATTAAATGGCTGGGGTGGGAGGATTCGAACCTCCGAGTGCGGATTCCAAAGACCCGTGCCTTACCGCTTGGCGACACCCCAATTGATCAATTTGCCGAGTTTCGAGGGCTAGAGAGGATAGACGTACGTAGGAATGTCCCACTCCCGGACGCGGCCGGCCGCTTTCTCCGCTTGGGCGGATGCGCGGAACACGGCGAACAAGCTTGCTCCACTTCCACTCATGACCGCGCCGCCGGCGCCGCAGGACAAAAGCATTTCTTTAACGAGCCGCAATCGTGGATGCGCCGCGAACACCGGCAACTCAAAGCTGTTGCGAAAGACGGAAATTGGCAAAGCGGGGAACATATCCTGAGCGATTTGCGGTGTCAAGGGAAAGGGGGGCGATGTTTTTTCCAGGCACGTCTCGTCCCAGGCCTTGTAGGCCCAGGCTGTGGAAACATGGACCCGGGGGCAGGCCAATACCACGGTCAGCCCGTCAAAAGGAAGGCAAACCGGAGTCAAGCGATCGCCTCGTCCGGTGGCCCATGCCGGGCGGTTAAGCAAAAAAAACGGGACATCCGCTCCAAGATTGCCCGCCAAGGAAATGAGGTCGGCGTCATTCAAGCGCAAAGCACCGGCTCTGTCGTTCAGGAATTTCAGGAAGGCCGCCGCGTCGCTGCTGCCGCCCCCGAGTCCGGCACCCATGGGGATGTCTTTTTGCAGGTGAACGTTCACGTCCGGTCGAAAACCCGTCGTTCTACCGAAATACTCATAGCACCTGGCGAGGATGTTCTCTTCGTGAGGCACCGCATCCTCGGAGCAGGTCAGCGTCAGTCCGGTACCGGAGGCGCTGGGGGTGACGGTCAAAACGTCGTGCGGGGTCGGCAGCGGCAGGAACAGCGTCGCCAAGTCGTGGTATCCATCGTCTCGAAGCCCGAGGATTTCCAAAAAAATATTGACTTTGCAGCCCGCGAGCAGTTTCGTCGGCAAAAAATGAGGCGTGGACATGATCGTTGCCGCATAGTCGATCCACGGAGAAATCACAATAAAAAAAGGGCGGCGTTTCGAAGCGCCGCCCTTTTGAGGTTGCTTGAAGCGAGAGAGTCTATTCCAGGGGAATGGTCCGGAAGATGGTTTGGGCCTGTCGGCGGATAAGCAGCATGACCACGCCCTTTTCCGTGGCGTCTTCACGCAGGACCCGTTGAAAGTCGTCTACGGAGTTGACGGGCTGTTGGTTAGCTTCCATGACGATGTCGCCGGCGCGAACATCGGCTCGGGCGGCTTCGGATTCGACCTCCACGGCGGTGACCAGCAGGCCTTGCGGACGGGTCATGCCCATGGCCCTGGCTTCACGCTCGTCGATGGGGCGCAAGGAGACCCCCAGGGATGTTTCCTGGTCCTCCGCCCTGGGGGACGGCGCACCGCGTTGGGCCAGACGCTCCGCATCCCTGGTGCCCAGGGTGACAGTAAAGGACTGCTTTTCGCCTTGGCGCATCACCTCGACCTTGACCGATTCACCGGGAGTCTGCTGGGCCACGACCCGCAAAAGAGAGCCGGAGTCCACCACTGCCTGTCCGTTGATGGAAACCACCACGTCCCCGGAGCGCAGTCCCGCCTTGGCGGCGGGTTCGTCCGGGATCACCTCGGCGATCAATGCGCCTCGGGTGGACGTCAGACCCAGAGCTCTGGCCGAGTTATCGTCTAGATCCTGAATGGTCACGCCCAACCATCCACGCTGAACCATCTTGTTTTCCTGCAACTGGGCGATGATTCCGCGGGCCATGGTGCTGGGGATGGCGAAGCCGATGCCCTGCCCCGAGGCGACGATGGCCGTGTTGATTCCGATCACCCGCCCCTGCATGTCCAGCAACGGACCGCCGCTGTTGCCGGGGTTGATGGAGGCGTCGGTCTGGATAAAGTCGTCGTAGGGACCGGAGCCGATGATTCGGCCCTTGGCGCTGACGATCCCGGCGGTCACCGTATGGGCCAAGCCGAAAGGGTTTCCGATGGCCACGACCCACTGACCGACCTTGGCCTGGTCCGAATCTCCGAACTCCAATACGGGCAAGGGCCGATCCGCCTCAATCTTCAGCAGGGCCAAGTCCGTTTCCGCGTCTCGCCCGACGACCTCGGCTTGGTAGGAGGTGTCGTTATCCAGCAAGTTGACAGTGATCTCCGAGGCGTCGCGGATCACATGATTGTTGGTCACGATGAAGCCGTCTGCAGAGATGATGAAGCCGGAACCCAGCGACTGAGAACGCCTGGTCGGAGCCTGATCACCGAAAAACCTCTCGAATTGCTCAAAAAAATCATCAAAAGGTCCTCCTCGACGCTGAAACGGAGAGAAAAATTGTCGCAAACTGTCATCTCCGGAAACAATGCGCACGGAACTGATGTTCACCACCGCCGGAGCTGATTTTTCGGCCAAGTCGGTGAATTCGGGGAGCCGGGCGTGAGCGGGTGAGCAAAAGAGCAGGAACAGCAGTAAAAGGGGAAAAACTTTCCTAGGGAACATAAAAAACCTCCAGAACGCGAAATTACCGGCATGGAGATGAGTGAGAAGAATGTTCGTCTCCATGCCGGGGGCAATTAAATGGAATATGGCCGGAGCGGGCTAACTTCACCGCTCCGGTCAAACAGGCTTAGGGTTGAATGTAGGTAAGAGTCCTTGACACGTTGTCAACCCTGGCGGTCACGGTTGCGGTATCGCCCGGGTTCAAATTGGTGACTCCGGCCTCAGCGATTCCGTTTACATTGGTAGTACCTGTAGCAGCGATGGTTCCTTCGCTGATTCCGAAGTTGACTTCAACATTTGGTACAGGACGACCCGCAGCGTCCTGCACAGTTGCTCGAACTTGCGTACTGAACTGCTCAAGCCTGATGCTGCTGATGCGTGGTCTTTCAGGATCATCAAAGGTTACATTGAGGGTTGTTGTCACACCCTCAGAGGTTGCGGTGATCCTGGCGGACGTTGTTCCAGGCGGTGCAGACCAGGTCGCTGTAGTCATGCCGTTGGCGTCGGTAGCATCAGGAGCTGTAAGCTCACCGATATTCGTGCTGAAGTTGACGACCTTTCCAGGAAGAGGCTGGTTGCCAACGCCCAGGACTGTAGCTCGGATAATATTGTTTCCGAAAGCTTCAAGCCTGATGGAGTGCACTCTTGGGATGTCGGCGTCGTATTGTACGGTAATGGATTCGGTCACTCCCTCGGAGGTAGCGGTGATCCTGGCGGACGTTGTTCCAGGCGGTGCAGACCAGGTCACTGTAGTCATGCCGTTGGCGTCGGTAGCTCCAGGAGTTGTAAGCTCACCGATATTCGTGCTGAAGTTGACGACCTTTCCAGGAAGAGGCTGGTTGCCAACGCCCAGGACTGTAGCTCGGATAATATTGTTTCCGAGAGCTTCAAGCCTGATGGAGCGCACATCCTCGTCAGGACCCCGGCCCCCAACTTGAATGGAGACAGAAATCCCACCGGCTGTGGCCCAGACTCTGGCACCTTGGTTATGAGGCAAGCCGGATAGAATGGTTTCCGTTTGGCCAGCTTCGTTTGTAGTTGGAGCCGCCGACAGGCTGCCGTTGTTGGTGCTGAAATTCACATTGACTCCAACAAGAGGCATTCCGCTGGTGTCAGTTACTGTGGCCCTGATCCGCCATGCAGCAGATGGTCCTACGCCAACACCAGAATCGCTGAATGCTTCGAGGCGAATATTTCCGACGATGTTAACTGCACCAACGTAAATGGTCACTGTCGCCCGTGCTCCGCTTTCAAAAGAGGCCTCTACAATATCCACACCGTCTTTTGGACCTGCGATGAAATATGCCTTGGCTAGACCACTCCCGTCCAGTCTGTCGTTAATAACGTCCAGTGTGGCGCCAGATTCATTATGGCGCAAAGAAAATGCGACTTTTTCTCCGAGAGTGTTGCCGGTCACGCTGGTCTGAGCACTGGCGACAAGAATTGTACGCGCTCCTTTCGAGAGATTGTAATTCCCGTCTTCGGACGTCAAGGAAGCTGAAGTAACCGTACTCCCTCCGCCGCAGGAAATCAGAAGCAGGGTGACGAAAACGAGAAAGTACCCGCGGAATGAACGTAAAATCATGATTGTGCCTCTCGAAGGTTATTGTCAGACATATGGTGAATGGGTTACAGGGTTACTAAGTTAAGAGAAAATTTGCCCCGCGGCAAGCGACTCGCTCATTTTGCCAATTATATCGAGAGTGAATTGCCAACATCTTCAAGGAGATCATGTTCGTGAGAATTCACCATATTCTTGTCATGGTTGCCGTGACCGGCCTTCTCCTCTCCTGTTCCCAAAGCGTCCATGACGACTCGCCCCTGAACGATGTTCCTGGTGTGAACGAATCGGAGATTTTGATCGGCTCGTCGTTGGCGCTCAGCGGGCATGCCGGTTTTTTGGGAACACAGACCCTGAACGGGGCGTTGTCCTACATCAATCATGTCAACGAGCAGGGCGGGGTGCATGGACGCAAGATTCGGGTGATCGCCTATGATGACGGATATGATCCGCCAAGATGCCTTGCGAACACGCAGAAGCTGATCGTTGACGACCAAGTTTTCGCGCTCTTCAGTTACGTCGGCACTCCGACCACTGTCAAGATTCTCCCATTGATCGAGCAAGCTCAAATACCCCTCCTGGGAATCTTCAGCGGGGCGAACGCGTTTCGGGAACCGTTCAATCGGAATATCGTAAATATTCGGGCCTCGTACTATCAAGAAACTCAGGAAGTCGTTCGCCATTTTGTCGAAGACCTCGGCCTGACCAGAATCGCCGTATTTTATCAATATGACGCGTATGGTTTCGATGGATTGAAAGGAACCGAGCTGGCCCTGCGGGCGTATGATTTGGCGCCGGTGGCCAGGGGCAGTTACACCCGCGGCACCCAGGACATTGATGAGGGCTTGGAGGCCATCATGGAATCCCAGGCCGAGGCCGTGATCATGGTCGGAACCTACGACGCCTGCGCGAAGTTCATCAAGCAGGCCCGTTCTCGCGGGTTCTCTCCACTATTTCACAACGTTTCGTTCGTGGGATCCGAGGAATTGGCCCGCATCCTGGGCAAGGACGGAGACGGGGTCATCATCTCTCAGGTGGTTCCTCCTCCGGACTCGCTGGAATCGCAAGCCTTGCTGTGGGGCGTGGTGGAGTATCTGGAGCGGCATAAACGTGCCTTTCCGGAGGATCAGCCCAACCTTGTGGCCCTGGAAGGCTACATCAACGCCAAGGTCTTGGTGGAGGGGCTGCGACGGGCTGGACGCAACCTGAGCAGGGCGCGCTTCATCGACGCCATTCAATCCATCCAGAACTATTCCCTGGGCATCGCCAACACCCTGTCTTTCGGGCCGACGAACCATCAAGGGTTGGAGCGGGTTTACTTCACGATCATCCAGAATGGACGGCTGGTGATCTTGACCGATTGGAACCGGCTCACGGCGGAAGTGCGGCATGATCCGTCGGCGACTTGTTCGGAATAGACCTCATGCCGGATACGAAACGGTTCGGATCGACCCCGAGGAGCATGATGAGTTCCTTGCGAGAAGCCAGCCTCAAGAACAAGATATTTTTCTCCACCCTGGCCATGGTGTTGGTCATCAGCGCGGCCATCGCCCTGTTGGCGAGGTGGATTCTGATCTCCAGCCTGGTCAATGAACTGACCGGTCGCGGCATCGCCATCGCTCAAAGCATTGCGGACCAGGGCCGCGGCTACGTGTTGACCCGGGACCACCCGAATCTGGTCAGTCTGATCTTTGACGCGGCCCAACTCGGCGAGCGGCGGATGCTCGTGGAATACATCTTTATCCTGGACGATGAGCGAAACGTCCTGTCGCATACCTTCATCCGTCCGTTTCCGGAACCGTTGATTTCCGCCAACCCCATTCCAGCGGACAAGCAGTACAGCGTGACCAAGTTGATCATCGACGACGCCTCGGTCTACGACATCGCCGTGCCGATTTGGGAAGGCATCTACCCCATCGGCACCGTTCACGTCGGTTTGAAGCAAAAACACATCGACCAGTTAATCGGCAAGTTGCGCATTACATTCCTTGGCTTTATATGCGCAATTTTCCTTATTATTTTTCTTGTCAGCCATAAACTCTCCAAGTACGTGACCAGATCGTTGACCCAGTTGACCAAACTGGCCGACGAGATCACCCGGGGCAACCTGGACATGAAACCCTTGGGACTGGAGGATGCGGACAAGGAGGAGCACTGTCCGGCCTACTACAACATGGACCTGCCCTGTTGGTACGTGGACAAGACCCTGGGCCGGGTCAGCCCCGACTACACCCCGGAGAAACCCGCCTACTGCACGGATTGCGTGGTCAAAAAGAAAAAGTCCGGCGACGAGGTGGAACAGCTGGCGGATTCCTTCAAGCACATGGTTCGCAGCATCAAGCTCTACCGCAACCGAGTCCGGGAGTCCGAGGAAAAATACCGCTCCCTCTTCCGAAGCGGTCCGGCCCCGATTTTCGTGCTCAGCACCCGCACATTCCGAATTTTGGACGCCAACCCCAGCGCCTTGAGCACGTACGACTATTCCAAGGAGGAGATGCTGAAGACGTCGTTTCTGGAGCTGGCGCCGGAGTTCAAGAATCGGTTTACCGCCTATTTCCAGGACAATCCTGGCGCTGAAAGCTTCATCTATCCCAAGGCCATGCATTTCAAGAAAGGGGAAGTGCCCTTTTACGTGAACGTGGTGGCCTGCAAAACGCGCTACCTGGAACGCGACGCGATCATCGTATCCACCTCGGACATCACGGAAATGCTGGAAAAAGACGCCCAGTTGATCCAGGCCAGCAAAATGACCAGCCTGGGCCAGCTTTCCGCGGGGATCGCCCATGAACTGAATCAACCGTTGAACATGATCAAGATGGGCAGCGAATTCCTGGACATGGCGGTGAATGAGCAAATGCCGCTTTCCAACGAAAGTTTGTGCGAAATCAGCAATGAAATGAGCGCCCAAGTAGACCGGGCAACGGAGATCATCAATCATTTAAGGGAATTCGGTCGCAAGTCGGACTTCTCCAAGGAGCCCATCGACATCAACAAGCCGGTGCGCGGAGTGATGTCCATCATGGCCCATCAGTTGAGCCTGCAAAACATCGTTGTTACCCTCGACCTGGGCGAAAACCTTCCACCGGTGTCGGCTCATGTGAATCGTTTGGAACAGGTCTTGTTCAATCTGGTCACCAATGCCAGGGATGCGATTCAAAGCCGCTACAAGACCCTGGAAGAGGAAGGACGCCGGGAGATCGTGATCCGCTCCTTCCTGGATCAAGACCGGGTTTGCCTGACCGTGTCGGATACCGGGTGCGGAATGAGTCCGTCCGTGGCGGAAAAGATTTTCGATCCGTTTTTCACAACAAAACAGACGGGGATGGGCATGGGGCTTGGGCTGTCCATTTCTTACGGCATCATCAAGGATTATGATGGGACTATCGACATTAAGAGTGAGGAGGGTGAAGGTACGACCTTCGTGCTTTCGTTTCCCGTTACTCAGGAATGAATGGAGGCTGGCTGATGCGCAAAATACTCGTTATCGACGATGAAAAGCCGACCCTGTCCATGTTTCGCCTGTTTTTGAACGCCTACGGATTTACGGTGTTCACCGCGGAGAACGGCGAGGATGGGTTGGTCGTTTTCCAAAAAGAGCAACCGTCCATCGTGATTACGGACATCAAAATGCCCGGGATGGACGGCCTGGAGGTCCTCAAGCGCATCAAGGAGATCAATCCCCTGGCTGAAGTGATCATCATCACCGGGCACGGGGACCTGGATCTGGCCATCCGTGCGCTGAACATGAACGCCACGGACTTCATCAACAAGCCGATTCAGAAAGCCGCCCTGGACCAAGCCTTGCGACGCGCCGAGGAACGGCTGACCATGGCCGAAAACGAGGAAAGGGAGATTTCCTGGGTCCAGGAGGACGATATGGCCTGCATCGACATCCGCGGCAACGTCAACGCCGCCTCCGAGCCGGTGCTATTGGAGGCTTACGGTCACATCTCGGCCTGGAACGTCCCCAAAATTCTTTTTCGCTTCAACGAGAACGCCTCGATCAACGGCGCCGGCATCGCCGTTCTGATCCAGCTCCTGACGGAGAGCAAGCAGCGCGGCCAATCCGTGATCCTCACCGGTCTGGCCGAGAATTTTCGCAAGGTGTTCGAAATGGTCGGGGTGACCAAACTGGCCCGGATCGTTCAGGATGAAGCCGAGGCGCGCTCCGTGTTGAGCGGCATGCCGGCTTAAACCACTTTCACGTAATCCTCGGAGAACAAATATGCGCGGATTTGCAGGCAGATACTTGGTTCTGGTATGGTTGTCGCTGGCGTTGCTCGTCGGCCAGGCTTTCGCCGCAGGACCTCTGGGCGTCGGTGAACGACATCCGGAGATTTTGGCCTTTACGTTCCCCGCTCCGGAGGTCCCGGACCATCGAATTTACCTGAGCCTCGAGGAGGAACAGGACAGCTTGGCTTTGGCGGACATGGAGCGGGACCTCTTTTTGATTGAGATCGTCGGCGTTTACTGTCCTATCTGCCATAACCAGGCTCCGGACATCCTGCGCCTGTACCAACGAGTTCAGCGCGACGCGGAAATGGCGGGCAAGGTAGCCATGGTCGCCGTGGCCGTCGGAGCCACGCCGATGGAAATCGCGCACCTTCACCGGACATGGCGCTTTCCCTTTCCCATTCTTCAGGATGGGGACTATGCCTTGCACAAACTGATCGGTGAACCGGACACCCCGTACACCTTTATCCTGGATCGTGACGGCTCCGTCCTCTACACTCACCTGGGCCGCACGGATATCGACAGTCTCTTCAATCGGCTCAAACAGTTACCCTGAATCTTGTTTTCCTGATTCCAGACCACCGATTTCCCCAGCGTCTCGCGCCGGGGATTCGGTCGAGGATACGACATGGATCAGCGCCGGGCTCCGAACCCCTCAGCGGGACCGCCTTTACAGCCCCCTGTAGAGGCTTCCAGAGAGTCATCCGGAGAGCGTCGTGCCTTTCATCTGGACGCCTTGTTCGAGACGGTCAGCGAACTGAGTCGGTTGACCGACCCGAAGGAGGTCATGGAGACTTTCGTCCTGATGAGCATGGGGGCTCTGGGAACGGCTCAGGGCTTGCTCGTTGCCCAGGATCGCCGTTCAGGCCGGCAGCATCTCGTCTTGCGCGGACTGCCCGAGTCCGACAAGGAACGGCTGCCCGATGCAGTTCAGTCCGTATCCGCCAAAATCCACAACGAAGGCGAGATGCTTTCCCGGCAGGTTCTGGTCGTGGTGATCAACGAGTCCCCCGAAAAGCCCGGTCTGCCCGAGCCGTTGCGCGTCGTGGTGGAGTGGTACCTGGACGAGCATCGTTTCGGAGTCTTGGGCTATGGCCCCAAGGTCAACGGCTCGGCCTACGACCACCAGGATGAAGATTTCGTGCTGCAACTGGTCACGGCCTTTATGGACGCCCTGGCCTCCGCAAGCGTGAATGAGACCATCCGCGGCCTGAACGAAGAACTGCAAGCGAGAAACACCGAGCTTCAGGGGGCGTTGCTGGCTTCCCAGGACATCCAGACCCGCCTGGATCGCCGTTACTTTCACTTCAAGTCCATCTGCGACACCACTCGGGAACTCAGCGGAAACCTCCACGCCAAGACCCTGCTCTCCTCATTTCTCCTGTCGGTCATGGGCACGTTCAGCGCCCAACAGGGGTTCATCGTGCTGTGGGATCGACGTGACAACCGGATCGAAATCGTGACTCGAGGGTTCGGCGACGATACTTCTCCGGTCTTTGATGCCCAGCGCTTGGATGCCGTCTTCCGTTCCCTGCTGCATCCTCCGTTTGTCCCGGCCCAGGGAGAAAAGCACTATCAGGTGCTGACCCAAGACGAACTCCAGGCCTTGGAATTGGCCGAGACGTCGCAAGTCGGCGCCGCGTTCCTGTTGGATGACAATTGGTATGGGCTCGCGGGAATCGGAAACAGTCTTGCCCGGTCCGAGGACGATCAAGGGGAGCGGGAATTGTTGCCCGCCCTGCTCCAGGGCTTTCTGGTCAGCCTGGGCAATGCCCTGGCCTTTGAAACCATCCAAAAACTGAACAGCGACCTGTTGCGCAAAAACGCCGAACTGCGCCAAACATTGGACGAACTGCAACAAAGCCGCCAGACCATCAGCCTGCTGGAGGCGACCGCCAATCGCTTCAGCTCCTTGCTGCGCTCCGAAACCCTGCGCATTAAACGGGTAAGCCTGTTCGACTGTCTGGCTTTGGCCTTGGTCAGTCTGGTCCTGGCCTTGGTCTTCAACGCCTCCAGTCCCGGCGGCATTTCGCTGTTGCCCGAAACCTGGGGTCAGCCTCGGCCCGATTATATCGACGTGGCCTGGGCCAAGCTCAAGCATGAGTCACAAGGCGCGCTGTTTTTAGACGCTCGGCCCACGGAGTTTTACAATCAGTCGCGTATCGTCGGCGCGGAGAATCTGCCTTTGAACCTGTTCGACTTCGTCTATTCCATGCGCTTCGCCATGCTGGATCCGGAAAAGGACGTTGTCGTCTACGGCCGCAACATCAGTAGAAGATATGACGAACAGGTGGCTGCCAAGCTCAAGGAGCGCGGCATGGTCAATGTGCGGGTCATGGAAGGTGGCCTGCGGCAATGGCAACGCAACGGGCTTCCGGTGGAGCCATGACGAAAAATCCGCTGGTCAGACTACTGACCCATGAGTACGTGGCCCTGGCACTGCGATTGTATATCGGCGGGCTGTTCATCTACGCGAGCATGTACAAGATCAGCTATACCGCTGAGTTCGCGGAAACCATCGCCAGCTACCAGTTGGTCCCCTACTGGGCGGTGAACGTGCTGTCCGTGTTCATGCCCTGGTTCGAGCTGGTTTGCGGCGTCTTGCTGATCATCGGTTTCCGGGCCAAATCCGCTGTGGTGCTGATCGGCGGAATGCTGGTCATGTTTACCATTGCCGTGGTGGTCAACCTGCTGCGCGACTCGCCCATCCCCTGTGGTTGCTTCAGCAGTGTCGAGGACCCGATATCCTGGTGGACGGTGGTCCGCGACCTGATCTGGGTGGCCATGACCGTCCACATCTACTACTTCGACAAGATTTTGCACCTGGAGAACCATTTCACCTCCAGGATTGAAAAAATTGCCTGATCCAGGCACTTCAGCGACATTTTGGGGATCATCCAAAATCTCGATAATTTCAGAGTGGCAGATTGCAGTATGTTCAGGAGGAAACTCCAGAGTGGGCCAGGACTCATCGAAATCGCTATCGAAATCGAAATCGAAATGCTACCAGAAATCGATTTCGATCACGATTTCGATTTCGATTCAAAGCGCCCGTAGAGCGGGAACAATTCTGCCCCTCCCCCTGCCCTCTGACTTCTGACTTCTGACTTCTGACTTCTGACCTCTGACTTCTGTCTTCCGGCGAGGTGTTCCATGCTCAGATTACTTTGTCTCGGTGTAGCAGGCTTGGCTTTTTTCCTGATCACTGCCTGCTCCGACCCGTCGCACCTGGTGGGCAAGTATCAAAGCCCTTCCGAAGCGGAGCATTTTGTGTTGCTGGACTTGCAGCCCAATGGTCAGGGGACCTGGGAGACGGATTTCGACGTGGTATCGTTTCGCTGGAAGCAGCGCGGGGGTGAGATTTGGCTGCATACCCGAACCGGAGGCGTGATCACCGGGGACATCGTGGAGGCGACCCGGCTAAAAGTTGACATTCCCGGCGTCGGGGTGATCGTGCTGGAGAGGCAATAAAAAGCGTAACTACTCAGCACCGAGTAGTGCCGTTGCCGGTGTCGGTATCGGGATCGAAAACGCTGGGATGCGTTCCCATTTTTTTCTGTTCCGACTTCGATACCGATACCGATACCGATTGCCGGAGCAAGAGCGGACGCATAATGTGCTGAGCAGATACTAAAAAAGCGACCGGGGCCCACGGGGCCCCGGTCAAGACGAAGGAGGGTGAGAGAAAAGAGACTATCCGAAAATCCGTCTGGCCGGCGAGACTGCCTTGGCCAGAGCGGCTTTACGGCTGAGTACAGGGATGTCCGCGGATGCCACGGCATACCTGAAGTACTCCCGAGGATTGTCCTCGGTAAGGAAAATCACCCGGACGTCGTTGGGATCGGTCAGCGCGGCGTTGGGTTTGTACTTCTTGACTTCTTCCAGCCGCTTTTTAGCGATTTCCAGGATTTCATCCGAATCCCCGAACTGCATGGTTCCGGTGGGACAGCTCAGCACACAGGCCGGGAGCAAACCGTTCTGGACCCGGTCGATGCACATGTCGCACTTGGTTTGAATCTTGGTTTCCTCATCCCAGCGGGGGATGTCGTACGGACAGGATTCCCTGATCTGCTGCCCGTCCAGGTTCTTAGTCCGTTCGGTGAACAGAACCGCCCCGGTCTCCTGATCATGCAGAATGGCTTGGTCGTCGTCATAGTCGCCGACCATCTTGCAGGGCGGGTAGACGCAATGTCGGCACTGGTCCGGAAAGAAATACCACTGCTTGAACTTCTCGCCTTCCATGGCCTCGGTCATCCGCACCAGTTTATAGGTAATGAAGGACAGATCCTTGGGGTTCTGGAACGAGCCCCAGTTCCTGGTTTCTTCCGCCGGGAGTTTCTTCCACTGCTTGCAGGCCACCTGGCAGCCTCGGCAGGCCGTGCACTTGGTCAGATCGACAAAGAAGCTTTTACCTTGCATATCGCACTCCTCCTTAGGCCTTGCGGATGTTGACCATGAATGTCTTGGTCTCGGGAATGAAGGTGTTCGGGTCGCCTACGGACGGCGTCAGCAGGTTGGCCGAATCGCCTCCATCACGAGGATGCACCCATCCGTAGTGCCATGTGGTGCCGACCATGTGAATGGTCTGGCCCATGGATTTTATCGGCTGTAGGCGAGGCGTGACGATGGCCACGGCTTCGATCTTGCCGCGCATGTTTTCCACGATGACCTTGTCACCGCTTTCAATGCCGCGCAGCTTGCCCAGCTCGGGATCAATTTCCACGAAGTTCTGCGGCATGCATTCCAACAGCCAGGGCGTCCAGCGGGTCATGACCCCGGACTGCCAGTGTTCGGTGACCCGATAGGTCGTGCCCACGAAGGGATACCGCGGATCGCAAACCGCGCGTTTGATCGCTTCACCGGCGAACTCCAGGGCCGTGGGATTGTGCAGACGGCTGGAGAAGGGATGCTCCTCAAAAGGACATTCCATGGCTTCGAAGTGCTCGGGGAAAGGACCGTCGGCCATCCCCGGACCGAACAACCGGCCGTAGCCTTCCGCGGTCATGATGAAGGGATGCCGCTCGCTTGGTGCCCATCCTCCATCCGGCACATCGCCGACCCACTTGCTGCCGTCCCAGGCGATGACAGCCTTATGCGGCGCATAGGGCTTGCCTTGCGGATCGCAAGAGGCCCGGTTGTACACGATGCGGCGGTTCAGGGGCCAAGCCCAAGACCATGCCGGGAAGATGCCGATGTTGGCCTGCATTTCAGTCTGGGTCTTGTCGCGGCGGGCCATCATGTTGCCGGCTTCGGTGTAGCAACCGCTGTAGACCCAGTTGCCGCAGGCCGTGGAACCGTCGGCCTGGAGAGCGGTGAAGTTGGGCACCTGGGTTCCGGCCTTGTGGGTGGTGTCCCCAATCTTCACGTCCTTGACGAAGTAGCCGTTGAGCAGCTTGGCCACTCGATGCGGATCGAAATCGTGCGGGAACTTCTTGTCCGGATTGGTAACGCCAGCGGTGTTGAAGTTCATGATCGGATCCGGGAAAGCACCGCCTTCTTTTTCATACAGAGCGCGGACCCTGCGCACCAACTCCAGGGCCATGTCGCCATCCGGGATGCAATCGCCCATGGGCTTGGGACCGGCATAGCGCCACTGCACCCAGCGTCCGGAGTTGGAAATGGAGCCTTCCTTTTCGCACCAGACAGCCGGAGGCAAAACAAAGACCTCGGTCTTGACCTTGGCCGGGTCCATGTTCGGGCCTCTCCAGAAGGAGGCGGTTTCATTGTCGAACAGGTTGACCACTACCAGCCAGTCCAACTGGGCCAGAGCGTTTCTGGTCTTGTTGGAGTCCGCACCGCAGGCCGCCGGGTTCTGGCCCCAGGCAAAATAGCCTTTGAACTTGCCCTGAAGCATGTGGTCGAAGAGCACCAACCAGGAAGCGTTCTGGCCGGCGTCCAGCTTGGGCATGTAGTTATAGCTTTCGTTCGGGTCCTTGTCCGGATACATGGCCTTGAGCAGGCTGGCCACGTACTTGGGTCTGTTCTGCCACCAGTTGGCGCTCTTGGGGTCGTTGGACACCGGAGTCGTGGCCTTCTGGTAGTCTTCGAAAGTGGCCATGGCAGCCCGGGGTGTGGGGTTATAGCCGGGAATAATGTGGAACAGCAGAGCCTGGTCAGTGGAACCCTGAACGTTGGACTCGCCGCGCAGGGCGTTCACCCCGCCACCGGCCATGCCCATGTTGCCCAACAGGAGCTGGATCATGGCCATGGTTCGGATGATCTGTGCGCCGGTGGTGTGCTGGGTCCAGCCCATGGCGTACATGATGGTCCCGGACTTGTCCGGAGCGCCGGTGGCCGCAAAGGTTTTGTACAGGGCCAGAAGCTGGTCCTGGGGTGTACCCGAGGTTTTTTCGATCCGGTCCAGATCGTAGCGCTCGTAGTGCTTTTTCATCAACTGGAAGACGCAGTTGGGATCCTTCAGGCTGGGATCCTTTTTGGGGATTCCCTGCTCGTCCATCTGGAAGGTCCAGGTGGCCTTGTCGTAGGAAGCCGTCTCGGGATTGAAGCCGGTGAACAGGCCGTCCTCGAAACCGAAATCGGGATTCACCAGGAAGGCGGCGTTGGTATAGTTGACGACGTAGTCCTTGAAGTACAGTTCGTTGTCGATGATGTACTTGATCATCCCGCCCAGGATCGGGATGTCCGTTCCCGAACGCATGGTCACATAGAGGTCGGACTTGGAGGAGGTCCTGTTGAAACGAGGATCCACGTTGACCAGGGTCGCGCCTTTTTCCTTGGCCTTCATGACCCATTTGAAAGAAACGGGATGGTTTTCCGCCGGGTTGGCGCCCATCATCAAAATGCAATCACTGTTCATCAGGTCGATGTAGTGATTGGTCATCACACCGCGTCCGAACGACTCTCCCAGAGCCGCTACAGTGGCGCTGTGTCAGATCCGGGCTTGGTGTTCTATGTACACCAAGCCGAAGCAACGCATTAAGGAGGAGATGTACCAGCATTCCTCGTTGTCTAGAGCCGCTGAACCGGTATGGGCGATGCCGTCGGTGCGGTTGACCACTTGGCCTTGGGCGTTCTTGGCGACGAACGTGGCGTCACGGGCGTCCTTGACCTTGCGGGCGATCTGGTCCAGAGCCCAGTCCCAGGTCTTTTCCTCGAATTTGTCGGAGTTGGGAGCGCGGTAGAGAACCTTGGTCATCCTGTCGTTGTTTTCGACGAGCTGCCACAGGGAAGCACCCTTGGCGCACAAGGAGCCTTCGTTGATCGGATGGTCCGGGTCGCCTTCGATGTTTACGGCCCGGTCTTTGTAGGGACCGCTCTGGGCCGTATGCACGATCAGCCCACAGCCCACGGAACAGTAGCAACAGATTGAGGTTGTTTCCTTGGCCTCCTTCAACTGGAGCAATTGCGCCTTAGCCACGGTGGGCTTGAGGTCGAACCCCAAGCCACCGAAGGCCAGCGCCGAGCCGGCCACGGCTGAAAATTTAAGAAAATTCCTGCGGTTAATCTGCATACGGCCTCCTTAGCCTAAAGACGGTTGATGAAAAAACTCACTGACCGCGGATCTCTCGTGCCTGCATGACCAACAGATCGTATCCAGAGGCCCGGGGGATGCCCGTCTCGCGCTCGCTTCCCGGACGGCACCCAAGCCGGGTGCTCCGGAACGCCAAGAGCATGGCCTTCCGGACACGGCCCAGAATTTGGGTCGCGAACGGCCTGATCCGGAATCCCAGCCCGACGAAGGGAAGGTTTTCCGCAAAGGAAACAAGTTGGGACATGGCGATCTCCATGAGGCTTTTTCTAGATTCGATCTGTTAGGTACCTCTTGAAAGAAATCGCAAAAGCGGTCAATAAAAAAGCTGATTACCCAAATTTTGGCACAAACCGGCAGAGCAGCCCAGCGGTTTCAGTGAAGATGTCCGCGTTGCGATGATTGTAGCGAAACTCCAGTTCCTTGACGTACAGGGGGAATTTTTCCGGAGAGAGGCCGCGGTAACGGCGGATCTTGTCCAGGAGGTAGGTGAGGAAGTCGGGGGAAGATCCGGGAGAGGGTGTTTGCGAAGGGAGGGTGAATTCCAGAAAACGGGGCGGAGGGGCTGTGGTGCAGAAGAGCAGGGCATGGTAGCGTTGGTACGGCGCGCTGAAGTAGGTCTTGCCCCAGTGCCCCAGTTCCAGACCGAAACTCTGGTGAAAGTGGAAGACCGTTTCAGGCCGCAGGCCGAGGACGAGGTCCACGAAGGCCACTCCGGAATGCTCAATGACCCCGAAAACCGGCGTGGAAAGCTTTGTGGATGGAACAACTCTCAGAACCCGACCGGAGGTGTTCAGCTCAATGCTCCGCTCCGGGCCGAAAAAATCCTTGGCGTCGATGGCGCTGGCCGCGATGGCGCAGCGGATGGTGGTCACGGCCTTGTACACCGTGTTATAGGCCAGATCCACCTCCTTGCTCATGGCCAGTACGGTCAGGTCCATTTCAAACAGCTTGATGATCCGTAGCCAATTCCGGCAGCTCAGGTCGCAGTTGTTGACCCAGCGTCCGCTGAAGTCATGGTAGGTGTAGGAACACTGAGCGCATCGGCGTCGGCGGTCGGTCAGAGGGTAGTTCTTACGTTGCCTGCAGCGCGGGCAGAACCGCTGGTGGTTTTTCCAGCAAAATTTCAGCAGATAGCGACGAGCCGTGGATTCGCTTTTTATGTAGTGTTCATAGTCGATTAACCGCATGATGAGGCGACACCCGATAGTTCTGAGTCAAAGCAATATGTTTTGAAGGCGATTTGGCTTCTATCGTTTTTTTCTCCTTTGGGCCATCCCCTTTTACCCGAAAAGCAGCCTCAGGTAGAGGGTTCGGCAAGCGGGTTCGAAAAGAACATCCAGAAGGGCGTCGTCGTGTGCTCTGGGGTAATACTTGGGTGATAATCAGGAAAATCAAATCCTTGGAGAATCGGCATCGCTCCCATGAATCAATAAGGAAGCGCTCCCCATCCTTGCCATTTATTTAACACTTTGGCAGAACCATAAAGACATGGCATTGAAGAAGCGGCGATTGTCGCCGATTTTTGCTTGAGGTTGTTGCACTTCACCCAATCCGCGGGAGGATATGACGATGGTGGACATGAAAAAAATTCTCTGCGCCATTGATTTTTCGGAAGTCAGCCCCATGGTTTCGGAGTACGCGCATTCCCTGGCCAAGGCCTTTGGAGCGGAGGTGATTCTGCTGTACTCGGCCCCGTCACTGAACCAGTACGTCAGCTTTCACGTCCCGCCCAACTCCATTGAAACATTCGTCGGGGAAATCGTCTCCGGAGCGGAACAGAGCATGGAATCCTTTATTTCGCAGTATCTGCCGGACGTCAACGTAACCGGGCGCGTGGTCAGCGGATATGCCGCGGAAGAGATCGTGAAATGCGCCGACGAGGAAAGCGTGGACATGATCGTCATGGGCACCCACGGTCGCAAGGGGATCGACCGGATACTCTTCGGCTCGGTGGCGGAGAAGGTCGTCAAAAGCGCCAACTGCCCCGTCCTGACCCTGCGGCCCTTCTGTCCCGTGGACTTCCCCGGGAAATGACCGCCTTGATTCCCAGGCTGATCATCGCCGACATCAGCGCACGGAGTTCCGCCATTGGCTATTACCATTGAACTGCGTAAAAAAAGCCCCCCCCCTGGGGTAGACCTGGGCAGCGGCTGGATGAAGGTCGTCGCCCTGAGCTTGCGACGACGCAAGCCGATCTTGAACCGGATCGGCCGCATTCCCCTGGCCGTCGGCGACATGGACAAGGGCGAAAAGGCGGCTGACCGGCTGGCCGAGCTATGGCGGCATCTGGGCATTCGGGAGAAAGGCGTGATCTCGGCCATGACCGGACATGCCGTGATCGTCAAGAAGGTCAACGTGACTTCCGAGGCCGCGGCGAACATGGAAAGTTTTCTGGCCAAGGAAGCCAAGCAGTACATCCCGTTCGACCTGCAGGACGTGTATATCGACCACCAAAACCTCGGTCCCGGAGTCAAGGAGGGGACGGTGGACGTGCTCTTAGTGGCCAGCAAGAAACGGGAAGTGGAGGACCGGTTGAGCATCCTGACCCGGGCCGGTCTGGAGGTCCGGGTGATGGACGTGGACGCCTTCGCTCTGAACAACTGTTTTGAATTCAACTATCCGGAACTGATCGACCGTCCCCAGTACATTTTGGACATCGGCGGCCAACTAAGCGTGTTTTGCGTGGTCTGGAACAAGCAATTGGTCTTTCACCGCGAATTGAGTTTCGGTGGCCTTCAGCTGACCGACCGGCTGGCGAAATTGATGAACCGGTCCAGGGCGGAGTGCGAAAAATTGAAAATCAACGGCCCGGGCGACTTGCCGTCCACGGAACAGGCCGTGATCGTGGATGAACTGGAGGACGCGGTGGTCTCCTGGGCGGGCGAGGTGCGGCGCCTGATTGGATTTTATCTCGGTTCGGTACCGGAAGCCAAACCCGCTGAAACCCTGTATCTGTGCGGAGGAGGCAGTCTGTTGGCTGGGCTGCCCGGTCGGATGGGGCGAGAGTTGGAACTGGACGTTCGCCACCTCGACCCCTGGCGCAAGCTGGAGCCGGACCCGGCCCGGTTCGACGCGGCCTATCTACGTTCCGTGGGGCCGCAATACGCCGTGGCCGCCGGGCTGGCCCTGCGGGAGGCGGTCCCATGATCCGCATCAACCTCCTCCCCCCGGAAAAACGACCGCGGATTTCCACCCTGCGCCTGGACCTTGGCGCTTTGATACTGGCCTTCGTCCTCGTCGGGGGCGCGATTTTATTGACCCATCTATGGATCAGCTCCGAAGTCCGGGAACTGGAACGCGTTCATGAAGCCAGGGAAGCCGAAAACTTGGCCTTGATGGCCGAGGTGGCCCGGGTCCGGCGAATGGAGAACGAGCTGAAGTCCATTGAGTCAAAAATCCGAATCATCACGGATATCCGAAGTATCCAGACCCTGCCGGTACGCTATGTGGACGCATTGATTTCCCTGCTGCCGGAAGAGCGGATCTGGTTCGAGACCTTTCACCTGGAAAAGAACGGGGTTTTGCAACTGCGGGGCGTGGCCATGGACAACCAATCCTTTGCCGCCTATGTGGAAATACTCCGGACCTCGGCCTTTGTCCGCGGCGTGGTGACGGAGCGAACCTTGCGCCGGGAGGTGCAGGGCCTGTCGCTGGTGGAGTTTCATTTTCGGGTCTCCTTCGGTCCCCCACCGGCCGACTACTTCCTGGAGAGGGCCGAGCATGGATAGTCGCGCCGTGGTCAAGCGGCTGGAGAACCTGAACAAGCTGCATAAGCTGGCGATTCTCGTCGTTTTGATCGTCGTCGTTGTGGGCGGCTACGCATTTTTTTCGCTCATGCCCAATCTTGAGCGCAAGGCCATGCTGCAAGAGGATATCCGGAACCTGGAAACCTCCATCGCAGCCAATCGCCGACTGGCCGCCAGGCTGCCGGAATTGGAGGAGGAAATGGAGGCCCGGGAGTACGAGTTGCTCCTGGCCAAGATGCTGCTGCCCGAGGACGCCCAGGAACGTGAACGACTTTTGGCCGCCATTGAGCGGCTGGGCATGGATGTGGGGGTCGAGTTCATGCTCTTCCAGCCCGGCGACGAGGTTCAGCACGATTTCTATGCCTCCCGCGAGGTCCAGTTGCGGATGCGCGGCGAGTTCCATAACCTGATCACCTTTTTTGACCGCATGGCCCGATTGGACCGACTGGTCAGTCTGGATCGCCTTCGTTTGCAGCCCACCGCCGCGGCCGGGACCGGCCCGGTCATCCTGAACGCCGAAAGCACCATCCAGGTCTACCGGGCCCTGACCGAGCAGGAAATCAAGGCCGCGCAGGAACAGCAAAGCCAGCAGCAACAAACCAGGCGGCGCAGATAGTCCGGCGCTCTTCGCCGAGGAATTCCATGACGCCCACGCAGCAGGACGCATCCCGGATAAGCCGGCAAGCCGGTGCGCGGAGAAGATTTCCACGCAACCGGGTGGGCATTTTGTTCTTTTCCTCTGGACTGTTTCCGTGCTTTTTTCCAGCGCTGATGCTTTTTTTTCAGCTTGTTTCGCCACGCACCGGCTGGACGGTCGAAGAGGATGACAACGGGGTGGAGGAGCTGTTCATGGGCACCACCCTGGAACTTCCGGACTGGCTGCGTACCCCGGACGGCTACGTCTTCCGTCCGGAAGGCAAGCCGGATCCGTTTCGCCCGTTCGTCCGCCCTGCCCCGCCGGAAGAGTCGTTTCGGGCTCAAGCTCCGGCCAGGGCGTTGACCCCGTTGGAACGCGTCGAGGCGACCCAGTTGCGGGTGATCGGCATTGTCTGGGCCGTGGATCGTCCCGACCAGGCTCTGGCCATGGTCGAAATGCCCGACGGCAAGGGATTCGTGCTCCGGCCCGGAGTGGGCGTGGGACGGTACGGCGGTAAAGTCCGCCGGATCACTGCCAACGAGGTGATCATCGAGGAACATGGCCTGGACATCGCCGGTCGCGAACAGGTCAGGGAAGTGATCCTCAAGCTGCATCCAAGCGAGGGAGATGATCATGGGTAGCGCCCTGAAAGCGATAAAGATTCGAGCGAGAGGACGGCGGACGAACCGACTACCGATCCTTTTTTGCGGCGCGATCATGTTCGTGCTGGTGACGGTTTATGGGGGCACTTCCATCGGTGCCGAGGCAATCGCCCCGGAACCCGTACCCGAGGAAAGAGTGTCGTCCGAAGCAAATGTGACGCAACCGGTCGAGGATTTCCTCGGAGAATCAAGGACGGTTGATTCACGGCCCGACATGCGCCAGGCGACGTTTTTCCAGGCCGACGACGTCGTGGGCATCCGTCTGGAAGCGACCGGCGAACTGACGTGGCGATCCGTTTCAGCTCGTCCGGGCCAAATTCGGATACTGTTTCCCAGTGCCGTCATACCGGCGACGGCTGCCCGACTGCACCAGCTTCACGCCTTCGGACATCCGGTGAAAACAGGGTTGCTGCGGAATACCCCCGACGGCGGCGAGTTGATATTGACCGCCACCGACCCGATAGTCATCGAGCCCGAGGAGGTGCCGGAAGGGCTGATCCTGCGTTTCGTGGACGCCCAGGCCCGAACGGAAGATGCCAAGCTTTCCGCCATGCCGACGGTTCGTCCGGAGCCACGGGAGCATCCGGTCCAGGATGCGTTGGAAACGCGCTTTCCCGAGGAAGAAGCGCTGTTTCCGGGAATGCGCGAAGAGTACGTCGGGACGCCGATTTCCATTGATCTGCAAAACGCCGAAGTGGAGCACGTGCTGCGGCTCATCGGCGAGGTGGCCGGGTATAATCTGATCCTGGACGCCGGAGTCGGCGGTCGGATCTCCATGAAACTGGACAATGTGCCCTGGGATCAGGTCCTGGACCTCGTTCTTGTCCAGCGCAATCTGGGAATGGTGGTCCGGGGCAACATCCTGCGCATCAGCACGGCCCAGCAGTTGGAGAGCGAACGGGAACAACGCCGCCGCGCCCGGGAGTCCGCCATGCAGGCCCAGGAGACCATCGAACGCCTGGAACCGTTGCAGACGGCCTACATTCAGATCAATTACGCCACCGCGGCGGAGATGGACGCCAGGACGCGACCCTTTCTGAGCGACAGGGGCAGGCTCAGCTTTGACCCACGGACCAACACGCTCATCCTGACCGACTCTCCGTTGCGAATTCGGCAGATTCAGGGAATCATCGACAGACTGGACCAGCCCGAACGACAAGTGATGATCGAGGCCAGGGTCGTTTATGCCTCGGACGAGTTTCAGCGCGCCATCGGACTCCGCTGGGGAGGCGGTATTGAAGGCGTCACGACGGAGTACTACCGAGGCGTCTATGGCGCGGCAGGCGGCGGAGTCCCGATCAACCAGGGCGGCGTCGGGCAGACCGGATACCTGGTCAATACGCCGATAGCCATGCCCCCCACGTTTGGAATCGGAGGCTTCATCTCCAAGCTCATGGGGCCGGATATGTTTACCCTGGACGTCCAGTTGCAGCTTGGAGAGCTGCAGGGCGAGTCCAGGACCGTCTCCAGCCCGCGCATCGTGACGTTGAACAACTCACGGGCGGTGATCAAGCAAGGCACGCGGGTGCGGGTCAACGTGCTTGACGACGCCGGCAATCCTCAGCCTGCTTTTGAAGACGCGGTTCTCGAACTGTCCGTCACGCCACAAATTACTCCCGACGACCAACTCATTCTTGATCTTGTCGTCAAGGACGACGTGCCAATTGGGGAAAATATCGACACCAAATCCGCCGAGGCAAAGTTGATCGTCAACAACGGAGAGACAATCGTCCTGGGGGGGGTGTTCAAGGCGGCCGAAGGCCAACGCGAGAACCGCGTGCCGGGGCTGGCGAACATTCCAGGGTTAGGGGTTCTTTTCAAAAGCAGGATCACTGAAGAAAGAAAGGAAGAGCTGCTTATATTTATCCGGCCCAGTATCCTGTAAAGCCACTGAAAGTGGCTGGGCCTCGTAGAGTGGAAAGCGTGCCTGACAAGTTCCGGTTCGCCTGTAGCCTTGGGTCTGGGGAGATGTGCTCTCCCTGGTCCCGAGGCTTTTGTCATCACCGATCGTGAGGATTCATCGTGCAACAGCACCCCTTTCTCCGTCCTGAAATTCAAGGTTTCAGTCCCTACACTCCAGGGCTTTCCATTGATGAAATCCGTGAGCAATACGGTTTGCAGCGGGTGATCAAGCTGGCCAGCAACGAGAATCCGCTGGGCGTTTCGCCGCTGGTTCAAAAGGCTTTGCAAGATCACGCCGACGGAGTGTTTCGGTATCCCCGGTCGGGCAGCCCGGAGTTGCGGGCGGCTTTGGCGGCGCATCTGGACGTGCCGGAGGAGTGGATCGTGGCCGGCAACGGTTCGGACGAGATCATCGACCTGTTGATCCGGGTCGCGGTCCGGCCGGGTCGTGATCACATCCTGATCTTCGAGCCCAGCTTCAGCATGTACCGCTTGCTGGCCAGGCTCAGCGGCGTGGAGATCCGCACCGTTCCCCTGGGCGAGGAGTTTCATTTCCCCTGGGACAAGTTGCTGCACGCGGCGACCGAGCAAACCGCCCTGGTTTTCGTGACCACCCCGGACAATCCCACGGGGTACGCCCCCCCGGTTCAGGAACTGGAAACCCTCGCCCGCCGACTCCCGTCGCGGACGTTGCTGGTGGTGGACGAAGCCTACATGGATTTCGCCTCGCCCATGGACCAGTACTCCTTGCTGTCTCGGCTGCGCGATTTTCCCAACGTGGTCGTGCTGCGGACATTTTCCAAGCTCTACGGGCTGGCGGGGCTGCGGCTGGGATACGGGGTCATGCCGCCCTGGCTGGCGGATGCGTTGATCCGGGTCAAGCCGCCCTTCAGCGTGAACATCCTCGCGGAAAACGCCGGTCTGGCCGCCTTGCGCGACGTTCATTTCGTCCAGGCCTCCCTGGAATGCGTCCAGGCCGGAAGGGCCTGGCTGACGACGGAATTGACCCGGCTCGGTTGCCGCGTCTTTCCTTCGCAGGCCAATTTCCTGCTGTTCAAGCCAGGGCACGACGCTTTGTCCGCCTTGGACGTCTTCCAGAAACTCCTGGAGCAAGGGGTGATCATCCGGCCCCTGAAGAGTTACGGAATGGAGGAATATCTGCGGGTGACCGTTGGAACGGGAGAGGAGAATCGAATTTTCGTCCGGGAACTGGAGGCCGTGCTCCATGGCTGAACATCATCCCGCGCGGACATCAAAAGATCTTCTTGAACAGCCTTTGGTCGTCACCCTGGACGGGCCGGCCGGATCGGGCAAGACCACCGTGGCCAGGATGGTCGCCGATGGGCTGGGCATTGCCTACCTGGACAGCGGAGCCATGTTTCGGGCTTTTGCCCTGCGCCTGGGAGCGCAAAGCTGGACCTGGAGCGAGGAGGTTCTGCGGGAACGCCTGGCCGGGTTGGAATTCACCCTGCGGGGA
The DNA here is from genome assembly GCF_900182865.1 of Desulfonatronum zhilinae. Lineage (NCBI taxonomy): Bacteria > Pseudomonadati > Thermodesulfobacteriota > Desulfovibrionia > Desulfovibrionales > Desulfonatronaceae > Desulfonatronum > Desulfonatronum zhilinae. Next base: position 137,401 of record NZ_FXUJ01000002.1, on the reverse strand, counting down.
CAAGGCGGTCAGGCCGCGCTATTCCTGAATGGAGAACCACTGGGCGAGGAAATCCGGCGCGAGGAGGTCGGGATGTGGGCCTCAAATCTGGCCAAGGTGGGCATGGTTCGGGAAATCCTCAAGCAGGCCCAGCAGCGCCTGGGAGCCGGAACCTCCCTGGTGGCCGAAGGCCGGGACATGGGCAGCGTGGTCTTCCCCCGGGCCCGGTACAAATTTTTTCTGGACGCGGCGCCCGAGGAGCGGGCCAGACGGCGCTGGCTGCAACTCAAGGAGATGGGCGTCGAGGAGGACCTGGACGCCCTGATCGCCAATCTGCGCCACCGCGACGATCAGGACCGCAACCGGGCCCTCGCCCCGCTCAAGCCCGCTGACGACGCCGTGATCATCGACACGGCGGGTTTGACTCCGAGTGAGGTTGTCGAAAAGATCGTCGAAATCGTGTTGCCTGCTCCGGCGACGGAAGCTGAGAGCACAGCTTCAAAGGTAACTGCTCAATAACTTGTGGCAAGCATGGACTGGATACCGGCCTTCGCCGGCATGACGAGATTGGGAAAACGTATTACTTGAAGTCATTCCCGCGAAAGCGGGAATCCAGATGCAGATAACTTGCAGGCTGTGCCCGACCTTATTGAGTAGTTACCTTCAAAGTAATAGAAACTGACGGACATCAGCGAGGATATCCAAAATGCAAAAAGAATTATCAGATTTTATCGACCTTGAACGATTCATGAGGGATGCCGTTGCCGAGATCCTGCGACATGAAGACTCGTCCGGGTTTATGGACTGGGCCCGCCAGGCGCTTCCGGATTATCTCGGCCAAAATCCCCAGCTCGATCAAATCGACGCCATGGTTCAGGATCAGTTGGCGACAGTGCTGGCCCGGATGATCTGGAACTCTACCCCGCTGCCCGGCAACGACTTTCGTCCCCAGCCGCTGCCCGCGCCTCGCAGAAATGATCGTTGCGATTGTGGTTCCGGGAAAAAATACAAACAATGTTGCGCCATGATCCCGTCCATGGAGGCTTTGGACGAGGAGGCCTTCTGGCACATCGTGGTGGATACCTTGCCGCATGAAGAACTGATCAGTGCTTTGGAGCGCAAGCGCATTCCCCGCAACGTCATCACTTCCGTGGCGGAACGTTTCCTGGAGCGTGGGCAGGGGGAGATGGCCGTGACCATTTTGGAATCAATGTTTACCGGAAAGCTGAACCGCCTTGACCCGGAAATGGGGGAATACGCCTTTGATCTGCTGATGGACGCGTATGATCGGCGTCTTCAAGTCGCGCGCAAGGTGGCCATCATCGAACGTATCCTGGCCAACGCCCCTCGTGGGCCGCTGCGCTCCGTGGCCCTGCAACGCAAGGCCACCATGCTGGCGGACCAGGGCAACCTGACCGAAGCCTGGGAGGCGTTCAGCCAGGCCATGCGGGACGATCCGGAGTCGCTCTCCTTGTGCATTCTGGAACTGCAACTGCTGATGGTTGAATCCCGCTGGCAGCAGGCCAAGGACCGGGCCGTCTTCTGGCATGCCAAGATTACCAAGCTGGCGGACAAGCTGGAAAATCCACAACGTTTGCTGGATTTCCTGCGATCCGTCATGGAAAATCCCCAGGAGGCCCGGAAATCGATGATGGCTCCCAGCCTGGACTGGGATGAGGATGATCTGGACGAGATTGAGGAGATTGTGGAGGAAGACGCCGAACTCATGGACCGGATTCAGAGATTGCAGACATGGATCGTTAGTCAGGTCAACCAGCCCATGAAGTCGCATCGTGCTTACCCCCTTGAGCACTTTGGCAAGGACAGGGAAGACGGGCACAAAAAACTGCTTCTAAAATTTTTTGCAAGCATTGGTGTGGCTGACGACGCGCCTGAGGTGATCGTCACCGAGACAATGCAGGCTTTGCAAGACGAGGTCCGTGATCCGGAATCCCTGATCTCCCAAATGGGCCTGGACACCTGCCGGGTGATCCAGCCGGAGGATGACGACCTGATGGACCTGGAGCAGTCCTGGGGAGAGGTGTTTCCCATGCCCAAGCCGCGGGGTGTCGTGGTGGACGACGATCAGGATGATGGCGAGTCATATGTCTGGGAGAAAGACGATTTCGAAGAATGGATGGAACTGCTTGAGGAGCATCCCGAAGCCATTGGAAGTCTGTATATCCTGGACGACCTGCTCCTTGCCATGCTGCAGCTTCCTGATGAAAGCATACCCGTCCGGTCGATATCCGCGTCGGTCGCGATGCTGTCGCAAAGAGCCGGAGAAAGCATCAAGCAGGTCAAGCTCGAACCGGAAGAGAAACTGCCCTGGCTCCTTCCCCAGAATCGCCCCATGTTACGCTGCTTGGCCAGATACATAGAAATGCATCTTGCTCTTGAAGACATGAATGAAGTGGAGCGGTCCGCCAACCTGTATCTGCGGCTCAACCCCACGGACGAAGAGAACATGGTCTCGCTGCTAGGTACGGCGTTGCTGCGACTCGGCAAGGATGATCAGGTTTTGAGCCTTGCGGAGGATAATCCCGAAAATGGTCGGCCAGAACTGGCCTATTGTCGGGCCATCGCCCTCTTTCGGCAAGGCAGAAAGGATGATGCCGAATCAGCCATGGTGGAAGCCATGGAAAACTTCCCCATAGTTCCCGAATATTTGTTCGAGCCGGAGATCGGTGAACCGGATGAGGACGATTATGAAGGCGATGAAGATGATGGATTTACCTTTCATGACGCGAACGTGGCCTGGGATTATGCCCGGATGAACCGGGATTTTTGGGAGTCCGTGCCGGGATTGATGGAATGGGCGGAGGAGTTGTTTGATCGGATGGAGGAAGAAGAGTAAAAGTCTTGATGTTTTGGCAAATGCACCCGGGCTGTGACTATTTTTGTGTACCTGGAAAGGTTTCGACAAGAATTCAATCCGGCGAACGATATGGCAATGTCTCAATTAATTAAGGCTCATTATGCGTTTCGGACTGTTTTCTTCCTCCGGGAATCCCAACGGGATTCAGTCCCATAGCCCAGGGTTGCGGCGCACCGCCGCTACCCTGGGACCAGCGCCGTGTTTCCTCCGCCAACCCCAACGGGGTTGCGTCCGCAAAATGAAAACCCGGCCAGTAACGAACGAGGACGTATCTGACGCAACCCCGTTGGGGTTGTTTCTCTTTCATTCAATTATCCCAGGGTAGTCCAGCCTTTGGCTGTTCAACCCTGGGCTGGTGGACGATGCCCCGTTGGGGCATAAACCGATGGCAAAATCATACCCAGGCGGAGCACCCGTCCGAAACGCATAATGAGCCTTAATGAAATATTTTTCGATCTGCTTGATTAGTATCATGATATTGCCATGAGCAGTCCACGATCACCATATACGACCAGGATCCAAAAAGGGGGCGCCCTTTTGGAGGACATGCGCATGCTTGTCCGGTCATGGCGGGAGGAGGGAGCGGGCTCGGAGAGTGAAATTCGCAAGCTCCTGGGCAAGCGGACCCTCGCGCGGTCCAAGGATACACTTGTGAGGGCCTTCATTCCGAGGTTTGTTCACGGCGATCCATCGCAAGCCTGGAAGATTCTTCAGTTGCTGGAAGCGCGAAACGTTATGCCCGAGGTGCTTCGCCCACTCTACTACTGGGTCACGGCCCGAAGCGACAGGCTTTTGTACGACTTTGTGGCCGGTGAATTGCGACTGTCCGTGCATTCTGGGAACGGGAGCGTGCGCACCGAGGAAACCGCGCTTTGGATTGCCAAACAGCTCAAGTTCAACGGACAGGCCTGGAGTCCCACGGTCACCCTCAAAGTCGGACGCGGCATGTTGGCGGCCTTGAGGGATTTCGGGATACTCGAGGGCACGGTGAAGAAACGCGTCGCACCGGTGCATCTGCCCTTGGAGTCGTTTTGCTGGATCGCCTTTTGGCTTTGGCGGCTGGGAAGCAGCGGGGAAAGCCTGGTGCGTCATCCGGACTGGGGTCTTTTCCTGCTTGGCCAGACCCAGGTCGAGACCATGTTTCTGGAGGCGCATCAGCGCAATTTTCTCGACTTCCAATCTGCAGGCCGCATCTATCGAGTCGACTTTCCGACCGAGTCGCCAGGAGCCTATGCCGATGACCTTTTTGGAGAGTAGCCTGCAAACCCTGGCAAGGGACCTGGTCGCGGAGCCGTTGCGGATCAGCGCGTATCATGACCTTCCTTTCGCCATTTTCCGGTATGATCCCGGCCAGGAATTCGAGTTGCGCCGTCAGTTGCGGCTCCTGGCCCATGGCTTGGAGCAGAATCATGCCAGGCAGGTGCGATTCGTGTCTTTGGCCGAGGTTGTCTGGACAGTGGTTGCTGAAGAACAGGGGCTGGATGATCTGGTCAAGGTGGAAAAGCTCCGAGGGTTCAATGCGGCCCAGAACCATGTGCACAGTCTTCTGAGCAGCGAATTCTTCCGTCCGGCGGCTGACGAGGTGCTCTCCCGCCTGGAGGGACTGAATCCAAAGAATTCGCTGGTGTTTTTGGTCCGGGCAGGTGGGTTCGCTCCGGCTGTCTACCGTCCGTCGCTGTTACTGGACAAGCTGCACCAGCGAACCATGGTCCCGATCGTTTTTTTCTATCCAGGAGGAACCAGGGGGGCCACGGAGCTTTGTTTCTACAATCTGCCGGGATCGGGTGATCTCGGAGCCTACAATTACCGTGTGAAGGTTTATGGAGCCGAGGCATGAAGACCATACGCGAAGTTTTTGCCAAACCGATTGATCGGACCATCGAGGAAGTGATCAAGGTTGAGCAAGCCGATGAAAAGGCCGTGCTGGTGGAGTTGGATGAATATGTGCCCACGGAGTTCCTGCAGGAACAGTACGCCCGCATCCTGGACGCTATTGCCGCCGGTCCCGCGAGTCCTCGTGAGGGAATCGGCGTGTGGGTCTCCGGGTTCTTCGGCTCTGGAAAATCCATTTTCGCTAAAATCCTCGGGTACACTGTAGCGGCCAGGAAGGTCGGCGGCAGGACGGCATCCGACATCTTCAAGCTGAAGGTGAACAACTCCAGAATCTCGGCACTTCTGGATTCCATCAATGCGCGCATTCCCTTCCATGCCGTCATTTTCGACGTTTCCATGGACCGGGGCGTCCGCCTGGCCAACGAGCGTCTGACCGAGATCATCTACAAAGCCTTGCTGCGGGAACTGGGCTACTCGGAGGATTTCGACCTAGCCGAGTTGGAGATCACGCTGGAAGGGGATGGCAAGCTGGATACGTTCATCCGACGGTTTCAGGAAATCCACGGGCATCCCTGGACCAGGCGACGGCTTCTCGGCTTGGCTCTGAACGAGGCCAGCGCGGTACTGCACGACATGGCTCCGGAGACCTACCCCACGGCGGATTCCTATGCCGTTTCCGTGGGCAACGGGAGGGCGGACATCACCCCGAACAGGCTGGCGCAAAGGGCCTTTGAGCTGGCCGAGCGCCGCCGGCCCGACCATGCCATGATCTTCATCATTGATGAAGTGGGTCAGTATGTTTCGCGTAGCGTTGACAAGATGCTTGATTTGCAGGCTATTGTTCAATCGTTGGGCGTGGAGGGCAAGAACCGGGTGGAGCACAAAAGGGCCGTGTCGCCCTGCTGGCTTGTGGTCACCTCCCAGGAAAAGCTGGACGAGGTCGTCAATGCTTTGGACTCCAGGAAGATCGAACTGGCCCGGCTGCAGGACCGTTTTCGTCTTACCGTGGATCTGAAGCAGTCCGACATTGCCGAGATCACCGCCCGGCGGGTTCTGGAAAAGACACCTGAAGCCAAACAGGTTCTCGGCGGCCTGTACGACGCCAACGAGGGGCGGATCAATGAACTCGGGCGGCTGGAACGGACCAGCCGGGACACCTCCGTGAGCAGGGACGCTTTTCTGCGCCTGTATCCCTACCTGCCGTACCAAGTTGAATTGAGCGTGGACATCGTGGCCGGTCTGCGTCTACGCCGCGGTGCGCATCGGCACGTGGGCGGCAGCAATCGGACCATCATCAAGCAGGCCCAGGAGATCATGATCAATCCCAGGACCCGCCTCGCCGACGCCCCCCTGGGTGATCTGGTGACCTTGGACAAGGTCTACGAGCTGCTCTATCTCGGCAATTTACTGCCCAGCGAGATCAGCCGAGAAATCGACGACGTGACCAGAAACCTGCCGGACAACGCCTTGGCCCAAAAAATCGCCAAGGCCATCGCCCTGCTGGAGCCGGTCAAGGATTTGCCGCGCACCGCCGGCAACCTGGCCGCGGTCCTGTTTCCCTCGGTGACCGCCGGATCATTGATGGGCGAGGTGGAAAAAGCCCTGGTCGTGCTTGAGCGGGCCCAGGTCGTGCGCAATTCCGAGGACGGCTACAAGCTGCTGACCGTTCAGGAAAAGAACTGGGAAACCAGCCGCAACAGCCTTGCCCCCCGCGAGGCTCAGCGCAATCGCATCAAGCGGGAGGCGCTCAGGGACATCTTCGCCGATCCCCAGTTGCGAAAGTATCAGTACAAGAATCTCCGGTCATTCCGAAACACCCTGGTGGTCGAGGGAGACGTGGTGGAGTCCTCGGGCGACATTCCGTTGAATCTGCTTTTGGCGGATTCGATACAGAGCCGGGCCGACCGGATGAGCGAGGCCAGGGAGGAAAGCGGGGTTCGCCGCCAGGATGTTTTTTGGGTCGTTACCCAGACGGATGAAATTCATTATCTCGTGGATGAGACGTGCAGGTCCCGCGAGATGATCGCAGAATATGAGCGACTTCAGTCCCAACAGCGCCTGACGCCGGAGGAGTCCTCCTGTCTGGCCGAGGAAAAGAACAGGGGGGAGTCGTCCTACCGTAAGCTCCGTGCCAAGCTGCTGGAGGCGGTCAGGTCAGGGACCGGTTTTTTCCAGGGGGTCCAGCACGATGCCACAGCCTTGGGCTCGGGATTTGCTGAAATTTTTCACCGGCTGTTCGATATCGTCACGCCGGTTCTCTATCCCAAGGTCGAGATCGGCGTGCTGCCGCTCAGGGGCGACGAGCCGGAAAAGCTGATCGTCGCGGCCAACCTGAACGGCCTGCCCCAGGTTTTCTACCACGACAGGCCGGAACAAAGCCTGGTCGTGAAGCAGAGCGGCAAGCACGTACCCAACCTCGGGGCGGACTTGTGCCGGGAAATCCTGGACTACCTGAGGAAGGAACATGCCTACGGCAACAAGGTTACCGGCAAGGCTCTGGAGACCCATTTTTCAGGCATCGGCTTCGGATGGGAACGCGAGACCCTGCGCCTCGGACTTGCTGTTCTGTTCCGGGGCGGGGCCGTGGAGGTCACCCATCAGGGCCGCAGGTACCGCAACTACAGCGACCCGGCCTGTCGGCCCCCCTTTGTGAACAGCCCGGCATTTCGCGCGGCCTCTTTCGCTCCCCGGGAAACCCTGGATTTGAAGGTTCTGGCCCGAGCCGCCCAAGCCTATGAGGAGATCACGGGCAAGGACGTCAACATCGAAGAAGGTGATATTGCCAGCGCATTTCAGATGGTGGCCGCCGCTGATCGGGAGAAACTTTTGCCTGTGGCTGCCCGGCTCTCGGCCCTGAAGGTTCCTGGTGCGGAATCCGTGGTCGCGCACCTGCAATGGGTCGAAGGCATTCTGGAGATGGCCCCGGATGATTGCGTCAAGACTTTGGCTGGCGAGGGGAAATCCTATCTTCAGGCCCGGAAAAGTGCCTTGATTCTGGAATCATTGGCCACGGACGAGAACCTGGTTCTGTTGGATACGGCTCGGAGAGTGCTGAACGAACAATGGCCGGTCCTGCGGGAGCGCCGACCGACTCCTGAGTCTCGGGAGGCCGCCCGTGAGCTGTCCGAGGCGCTCGGGACGGAGAACGTTTTTGACCATCTGGAGCGGGTCCGACAGGCATCGCGCGTGCTCATCGACGAGTATGGGCGATTGTATAGCGAGGTCTTCCAGCGTCGCAACCAGGTCTATGAGGCCGCGATCGATCATGTGAAAGGGCTTCCGGAGTGGGTTGAGGTCAGCCAGAATGTGAACATGCCCGAGGAAGCTCATCAGAATTTGCTTCAGCCGCTGGTTTCGCGGCTTGGGCAGGCGCTTGAGCTGGAACCGGGTGATACGCTCTGCCGCATCGCCCGGGCCACCATTTCCCAGATGGAAAGCGACATCGCGGCCGTCGAGGGCCTGACCCGCGAGGTGATTCTGCGGCTTCAGCAGGTCATGGAGCCTGAGGAGCAGGTGGAGCGATTCCGCATTTCCCAGCATTTTTCCGGGAGAATCGACACGCAGGAGGAACTGGACGCCGTCCTCGCGGCGCTGCGGGACAGACTGGAAAAGCTCCTGGCCCAGGGGTGCAAGGTGATTCTGGAGTAGGTTATGCGCGCTTATGATCTGGCAGTCCAGAACTTTTCAGTGGCCGAACATCTTCTTGACTTGCACCAATTGTTCCGCAATCTGCGGGAATGTCCCTCAGACAACCAACTCCATCTCGCCGTGTGCAAGTGCCTCGATGTTCCGGAAAACACCGTGCTCAGGCATGCCAGAAATGATCAACTGGTCATGGTGGCCAAGGCCGCCTCACCGATTCCGGCCAGCCTTCTGGTTCAGGACGGCGCGAATTTCCTTTTGCGGCAGGCGGTTGTCGTGGCCTGTACGGCCCTGGAATCGTTTTTCTGGGACGCCCTGCGCGAGAATGTGTTGACCATCGTCCGGGCCCGCAAGCGCCGGACGGATGACTCATTGCGGAAGATCTCCCTTTCCCTGGACGATTATCTTTCCCTGGAGGGGTACGATGATCCAGATGTCCGCCTGCAGCAGATCATTCTGAAAAATTTCGAGCGGGGCACCATTTACGACGCCGCATCCATCGAAAACATAGCCAAAATTCTCACGGTCAAGAATTTCTGGGCCCAGGTTTCGGAGAAGACCGGCAACCCGGACAACGACATCAAGCGACACATCAATGAGATCATCCAGCGGCGCAATCAGGTCGCGCACCGGGCCGATCGCCCGGATGGCGGATCGGATGCCGGAATAGGACAGCAGGAAACAGTGGACGGTCATGGGCTCAGGGTCATCAACTATGCCTGGGTCAATCCGCGCATTGCCACCACCAAGAGCGTCGTCTCCGCGGCTTCGGACATTTTTGCCCAGACCTTGCGCCAATTGAAAGCGCAACTGGCCCAGGAAGATGAACAACGGCTCGCCCGCGCCACCATGCGCCCGTCTTGAGACGTGCGTCATGAGGAGACGGAAACCATGAACGACGCCCTGATCACGCAGATCCAGAACTTCACCCTCCAGGCACGGGCGGTTTTGGAGGCCGAGGCCGCGCAGCAGCTCGAGGGGATTTACGGTTGGCTGCCGGACGGACGGTTTGCGGACGAGGGGTCGTATCCGGCCTTGGGGGAGCTTCAGGAGGCCAGGGAAACCCGCACTCGACTGGAGGCTTACGCCAGTGAGGAAAAGGGGGCCGGGGTCGGACCAAAAGATGCACGGAGCAGGCTGGCCAGGGAGATCGCGTTCACCTGGCTGAACCGGCTGGTGGCCTTGCGAATGATGGAGGAGCGCCGGCTGATCAAGCCCACGGTGGCCAGACTGGACAAGTCCAACAGCTTTATTTTCTGGCTGACCGCGGACGGCAACGAGGAGCGCTACGCCCGGCATCAGCAGGGCGGCCTGCCCCGCAACGCCATGGGTGAAGGCCCTAGCGACGAGGTCTACCGATTCTTTCTGCTTGAGGAGTGCGCCCGACTGGCCGGGGACGTCTCGGTGCTCTTCGACCCGCGCAACCTCCCCAGCCGCCTCTTTCCCCGCCCGCTGGCCTTGAAGACCATTGTGGAGTCCATGAACCAGGAGGGAATCAAGGACGCTTGGCAGGCCGGGAATGAGGAAACCATCGGTTGGGTGTATCAGGCCTTCAATGCCGAGGAACTCCAGGCCGCATTCACTGCGGCGCGGTTGACCAAGAAAAAGTTCGAAGCCGGGGATATCCCCTCAGTGACCCAGCTCTTCACTATCCGCTGGGTGGTCACGTTTCTGGTGCATAACTCCCTGGGCCGTCTCTGGCTGGAGATGCATCCGGACAGCCGTTTGCGTGATTCCCTTACCTATCTCGTCCCGTCCCAACATTCTGCCCGGCCCATTAAACCCGTCAGGCAGATCACGTTTCTGGACCCCAGCTGCGGGTCCATGCATTTTGGTCTGGTGGCTTTTGATCTGCTGGTTGAGATGTACAAGGAGGAAATGGACATGGCCGGCCGGCCAGGCTGGCCCGAGCGGGCGAGCGTGGCCTCGGTCGACGACATACCCGCAAGCATCGTCGCCAACAACATCCATGGGCTGGATATTGACCTGCGTGCGGTGCAGCTTTCGGCCCTGGCCTTGTTCCTCAAGGCCCGCACCATGAATCCGACATGCGTCTTTACCGACCGCAACCTGGCCTGCGCCAACGTGGAGGCCGTGACCGGCGGGCGGCTGGACGCCTTCATCGCCGAATCCCATTTTTCCAGCCCCATCTATGAGCGTGTCCTGCGGGCCGTTGCCGCCAGCTTGAAGGATTCCGACCAGCTCGGCAGCCTACTGCGCCTGGAAAAGACTCTGGATGCGCTTATCGCCGAGGAGCGCGGGCGGCTCAACGCCAGAAAGCAGCATGGTTTTTTCTTCCCCGGCATATCTGAAGTGCAGTTCACCACTGCGCAGGGCGTCCAGGAATTTTTCGAAGTCTTGCACATTCAAATCACCCGTCACCTGGACAACTTTGTCCGGGAGTCCCGCGGCATGGACAACGAACCTGCCCATTTTGCCACGGAAACCGCCAAGGGGCTGAGATTCCTCGGGCTCGTCTCCCAGAAATATGACGTGGTGGCGACCAATCCGCCGTATCTTTCCGGTCGGAAAATGAACAATCGGCTGGCCGACCTGCTCAAGGTAAACTATCCAGAGGGCAAGTCCGACCTCTATGCCGCATTCATCCTCCGCTGCCAGGAGCTTACGCAATCCCAGGGATTTTTAGGCATGCTGACCATGCACTCCTTCATGTTCATCAGCAGCTACCAAAATTTACGCGAAACTTTGCGCCAGCATGTCTGCGTGGAAACCCTGGCCCATTTCGGCGGCGGTCTGTTTTCCGTGGGCAATCCCGGCACCCTCCAGACCGCGGCCTTCATCCTGCGCAAGGAAGAAAATGAACAACAACGCCTGGAGCATCAGGGCGTCTATTTCCGTCTGGTCCGGGAAAAGAATTCGGAAGCCAAAAGGATAGCGTTTGAGAATGAGTTGAATATTCTACATTCTAATTATTCCGATAGGTTGGCCTATACTGTAGGGCAAGAGAGTTTCGATGAGATTCCGGGAAAGCCGTGGAGCTATTGGACGGGAGACTTCGTTCGCGGACTTTTCCGGAAATTGGAGGTGTTAGGAAAATCCACTCCTCCGAGGGTGGGCTTGCAGACTGGTGAAAACGCTCGCTTCCTTCGTAAATGGTGGGAAGTCGGTTTACAGCGTGTAGAACAAAAAGCCACTTCGTGCACTCAAAGCAAGAGCACAGGGAAAAAATGGTTTCCTTACATGAAAGGCGGTTCCCCGAAGCCGTGGTTTGGAAATCAAGAGCACGTTGTGAATTGGTACAATAACGGATCTGAAATTGATGCTTTTCGTCCACGCGCAGTCATACGTAATCCCAACTACTATTTCTCGATTGGCATAACTTGGAGTGATGTAAGTTCCAGTGGGTTTGCAGGTCGAATTTCACCAGGTGGTTTTATCCATGATGTCAAGGGAATGACGTGTTACCCTCAAGAAAGGGAAATCTATGCTATTTTAGGTTTATTTAATTCAACATTGGCAAAATTCATCTTAAATGCATTAAATCCGACAATTTCATTTCAAGTTGGAGACATCGAACGCCTTCCCATTCCTGACAGCGTCTCTGAACCCCTTGATGTCAAGGTCCAGCAGGCCATTGCTCTGGCCAGGCAGGACAGCGCCGACAAGGAAACCACATATGACTTCCTGCAGCCGCCCTTTTCCGTGGGCCAAGTGGATGAGCGGCATGCCCGGTTGCGCACGGTGGAGGAGGAAATCGACAGGGAGGTTACCCGATTGTACGGCCTGACAGAGGAGGATCGGTTGGCCCTGAAGGCGGAGCTTGAGGGCGGTGCTGCTGTTGCGGAGGCGGAGGATGATGCCGGGGAAGGCGATGACGGCGCGGATATCGAGAGCGCCTGGACTGATTCGGGCTTGGGACGGGCCTGGATCAGTTACGCTTTGGGCGCGGTGCTGGGCCGGTACGCTATTGGCGAGCCGGACGGGTTGGGCCGGGGCGAGTTTGGCGAACCGACCGCGGCCGCAATTCGGGCCCTGGTGGACGAAGACGGGATCATGGCCTCGGAGCCGGGCCATCCCCAGGACATCACAGCCCGGACGTTCGCCTGCCTGCAATTGATGCGCGGCCAGGAAGCAGCTTGCGAGATTATCCGCTCGGCAACCGGTTCGGCGGCTGCGCCGGAGGAGGCTCTGCGCGCCTATCTGGACCGCTTCACCGGTACGCCGGAGGTTTCCTTCTGGCGGCACCACCTGCAACTGTACCGCAAACGCCCCATCTACTGGCCTCTCCAGTCTCCCAGGCGCACCCTGACCGTCTGGGTCTTTCAGGGGCGGTTCACCACGGACACGCTGTTCAAGGTCCGCTCGACCTTTGTCGATCCCAAGGTCCGCTGGCTGGACGCCCGGATCAGGGAACTGCGGTTCAAGGCCGAGGCCGGCTCCGGGACGGAAAAGCGCCGGGCCGAAAAGGATGCCTCTTTGCTGGCGGACCAATTGGACGACGTGCAGGAGTTTTCCACCCGGATCAACGCGGCCATCCAGCGGGGCTATGTGCCACGCATCGACGACGGCGTGCTGCTCAACGCCGCCCCGCTTTGGGAACTGCTGCCCTCCTGGCAGGACACGAAAAAGGCCTGGGCTGAACTGGAGGAAGGCAAATACGACTGGGCGCATCAGGCCATGGATCACTGGCCGGACCGGGTCCGGGAGAAGTGCGAGACCGATAAATCCTACGCCATTGCCCACGGACTGGAACAAGCGGGGTCGGCATGAACAGAATTACTGCCGTCGGCATCGAGGGGTACAAGTCCATCCAGCGTCTTGAGCGTCTGGAGCTGGGGGCGGTCAATGTGCTGATCGGCCCCAATGGGTCCGGGAAGTCCAATCTGGTCGATTTTTTTCAGCTGCTCAATTACGCCATGACCGAGGCTTTGCAGGAGTATGTCCGCAAGCGCGGCTTCGCGGAAAGTTTTCTGCACCTGGGGGCCAAGAGGACGTCCAGGATTGTCGGGGAGGTGGAATTTCTGGCCGAGCGGGGGACGAACCGCTACCGGTTCGTCCTGGAGCCGGCCGCCGGAGACAGCCTGGTTTTCGCGGAAGAGGTTTTTTTCTTCCATGCCGAGGGGCATTCCCGGCCCATTGAAGTCGCCCTGGAACCGGCTGGGCGGGAGAGCGTCCTGGCGAGGAACGGGATTGCCGGCCTGAACAAGGCCGAAGCGGAGGCGGCCCGGGACATCAAGAACCAGCTTGCCCGAAAGCGGGTTTATCAGTTCCACGACACGTCCCTTGAATCCAGGCTGCGGAAGGCGTCCGACATTGAGGACAACCGGCGTCCGCGGTCGGACGGCGGGAACCTTCCGGCGGTCCTGTTCCGGCTGCTTCGGGACAAGCCTGAATACTACCGGGCCATCATCCTTCAGCTTCGGCGCATGATCCCCGGATTCCGGGATTTCGTCCTGGAACCGGAGGGGAATCACGTACTGCTCCGCTGGCGAGGCCATGACCCGGAATATGTGTTCGGCCCGCATCAGGTCTCGGACGGCAGCTTGCGACTGATGGCCCTGGCGACTTTATTCCAGCTCCCACCGGAGGACCTGCCGGACATGATCATCGTGGACGAACCCGAACTTGGGCTGCATCCCCAGGCCGAGGCTCTGCTGGCTGGAATGATTCGATCCGTTTCAGCCCGCTGTCAGGTCCTGCTGGCAACGCAATCGGCAAGTTTCGTGGATCATTTCGAGCCCGAGGACGTCATTGTCTGCGATATGAAGGACGGCGCAAGCCGGTTTCACCGGCTTGCGCCTCATGCGCTGGAGTCCTGGCTGGATGACTACACCCTGGGCGATGTCTGGCGGAAAAACATCATCGGCGGCCAGCCATGAAGGTGGTCGTCTTTTACGTCGAGGGGCCTTCGGAGCAGGAATTCGTCAAGGAGGTCCTCGGCCCCTATCTGAACGATCGCGGGATCGTCTGGCACCCGCCTATTCTGGCGGCCAACAGCACACGCAAGGGCAGGGTGGCCAGAGGCGGCGTACGCTCCTATGAGCCCGTCAAGAAAGACTTGCTGCGTCTTTTCCGCCAGTTTTCCAGCGATACGTTCATTTTCACAACCCTGCTTGATTACTACGGCCTTCCGGATGATTTTCCATCCAGAAACCTTCCGCTCATCGCCGGCATGACGCCTCTGGACAAGGCGCGAAGCATTGAGACGGCCTGGAAGGACGACCTTGGCGACCGACGTTTTCTGCCGAACCTGCTGCTGCATGAATTCGAGACCCTTGTTCTGGTTCGTCCGGAATCCCTCCTGGCCCCGTATCCGGACATGCGTCAGGCGGTTGCCGAGCTTGCGCAAAGCATCTCCGGATTTGCCAGTCCCGAGGAGATCAACGACAACCCGGACACCGCTCCGTCCAAGCGGATACGGCGTGTTTTTCAAAAGCATCGCAGGCGATACGACAAGATTTCCGGCGGGGTGCTGGCCGTTCTGGAGCTGGGCCTGGAGGCGATCAGGGTTGAATGCCCCAAGTTCGATGCATGGCTGGGTGAGCTGGAATCCCGGGCAGGAGAGGAATAGAGGTTCATAGATGGCCAAGCTGTCCGACAGGATTCGGGGCATGATCGCCCGACAGGTGCGGGAACGGGGGATCGTCGTCTGGTACGATCCGGATCAAGCCTATGCGGGTCTGGTCCGGAATCTGGAACTGCCCGATACCGTGATCCTCCAGTATGTGGATTCGTTTTTTCGACTGCGTCGGGAACTGGAGCCGCATCTGGAATTTGTCGGGCCGGATGGACGGCCCATGGACGGTTGCGGAGTGCCGCCGAACGTGGTCGTTTATGTGCCCCTGGCACGGGAAAGCACGTCCTTTGCCCTGGTTGAAGCCGAGACCGCCGGCATTGTCGTGGAACCCGGAGCGGAATCCCTGGAACGCAACAGCCGATTGCGGGTTCAGGCCGAGACTTTTTTCCTGGAGGTTGCGCCGGAAAAGGCCGCGCATTTGGCGCGTCAGGTGGAAGAAGGGCTGCTCACGCTGGAGGATTTGGACCGCATCTCCGAGGAGGTCAACAGCATAGCGTCGGGAGCGTTGAAGCTCATCTTCGGCGCGGCCTCGCCCATCGAGTCCATCATCCTTTTTGCCTCGGGACCCTCCAGGGATGCCGACATCATGGCCAAGAGGGCCCTGGGCGAACTGCGCAACCTGATCATTTCCGAACTGGGCCTGGATTTCGGTGAGACGTCGATCCCGGATGAGGCCCGCCAAAAGCTGCGCCGGATAATCCTTCTGGCGGAGTTCGCCTCCGCCGTCCCCGTTGTCGACCGCCCTCAGGCCCTGGCCGCGATGGAACTGCCCCAAAATCCCGTCCAACAGGATGCGTTGCGGCATCTTTGCGAGACGTGGCGCAATCGGGTGGACCTCCGGGACGGTTACGTCCAGGCGGCACGCGACGTGGAGGATGCCTTGGGTCTTGGCCGATTGTCCCTTGATCCCGCGCACCTTGCGAATCTGGAGACGTTTCCGGGCATCGAGACGCCGCTGCTGCGATCCGCGCAAAGCGCACTGCTTCAAGGCCGGATCAGCGAGGCCCTGGGCCTTGCCGAAACGCGAGGCCGGTCCTTCTGGAGTCGAGAGGCGCCGGAGGTGTTTTTCAAGTGGGCGGCCCTTTCCCTGGCCTGCCAGGTTCTGAGCAAGGCGGCGGGCATACGGGAGCAGATCAAGAGCCGGGATTTCACCGCAGCGGAGATGGTGCGGGCCTACGCGCTTTTTTCCGAGCCCTGGATGATGGTGGACCGCTTGCATCGTCACTGGGAAAGCCGTTTGCTCAACCTCGACCCCGAGACCCTGGAGGAAGACGATTTCGAGAAGGTCACGGTCATGGTTCGCCGGGTGTATGCCGATCTGGTCGACGAAATGAACCGGAGTTTTGTTCACCACTTCCATGAGGCCGGGTTTGTCGTGCAAGGGGTCCTCGCCCAGCAACGGATTTTCAGCGAACGGGTCGCACCGCTTCTGTCCGGAAAGCAAAAGACAGCCTATCTGCTGGTGGACGCCCTGCGCCATGAAATGGCCGATGAACTGCTCGACGGGATGGACAAGGACTTTGAGACGTCCCTGGAACCGGCCATAGGCGCCTTGCCCTCCACCACGCCCGTTGGCATGTCCGCCCTGTTGCCCGGGGCGGAGCACGGGCTGCAAGTCACTCTGGCCAAGGGACGTTTGAGCGTGCTCGTGGAGGGACGGGCCGTGGGGGATCGCAGGAATCGCCTTGCTTGGCTGGATGAGCAGGTGTCGGGAAAGGTCGAGGCGTTGCGCCTGGCCGATGTGTTGCGCATCGGTGCAAAGCGGAAAAAGGAGTTGAAAGCGGCGGACCTGATCGTGGTCACGTCCCAGGAGATTGATTTTCTCGGTGAAGAAGGAGAGGGCCATCTGGAAACGCGACGGTGGATGGACGACATCCTGGAGCAGCTGCGCCGCTCGATCCGCATCTTGGCCAGGTTGGGCGTGGAGCGGTTCATCCTTGCGGCAGACCATGGCCATCTCTTCACGGACCGGTTTGATCCCGGAATGTTCATGGATTCCCCCGGCGGAAACGTGACGGAGCTGCATCCGCGAGTCTGGATCGGCAAGGGCGGAACGGATGCCGAAGGATCGCTCCGCGTTCCAGCCGGTGCCCTGGGCTATCCGGGCGACCTGGAGTTCGCCTTTCCGCGCGGTCTGGCCTGTTATCGGGTCAAAGGCGGGGTGGGTGGGTATTTTCATGGCGGCATTTCCTTGCAGGAGTTGGTGATTCCGGTTGCTTCCCTGCGCCCCAGGGCGACGACGACCACCGGCTCGTCAGCGGTCAAGGTCAGTCTGAGCATAGGCAAGTCCGTCATCACCAATCGTTTTTTCTCCATGGTCGCAACCCTTGGAGTGCATGGGTTTCTCGCACCAGATGAGGTCAGGGTCCGGGCGGTGGTGCTATCCGGAGACCGGGAGGTCGGGTTTTGCGCCATGGCCGCTCAGGGCTATGAAGAAGGGACGCGGGAGATCGTTCTGCGGCCTGACGCGCCCAACGCCTTGACGTTCATGCTCGCCGAGGACAAGGGCGTTGAGACCGTGATCGTAAGGATACTGGACTGCCAAACACAGCTTGTGTTGGCCTGCATGTCGGATATTCCGGTGAAGCTGGGGATGTGATGATGGACGATGCGCTGGATCGAAAGGCGACGGAAGTTTTCGCGGGCAAGGTGGTCAGGAAGGACCTGGTCCGAAAAATCAAGGTGGGCGCCAATGTTCCAGTCTTTGTCCTGGAGTATCTCCTGGGCAAGTACTGCGCCACCGATGATTCCGCGGCCATTGAAGCCGGGTTACGCGTGGTGAACAATATTCTGGCCGACAGCTTCGTCCGCCCGGAGGAAGCCAACAAGGCCCAGGCCTTGGTCAAGGAGAAGGGCAGACACTCCTTTATCGATAAAGTGAAGGTCCGGTACCTTTCCCACGATGACAAGTACTGGGCTGAGCTGGTGAATTTCGGGAACAAGTATCTGCATGTTCCGGATCGACTCGCTCGGGAGTACGACCGGTTGTTGATGGGCGGGGTCTGGGCCCAGGTGGAAATCCGTCATCAGTATGATGAGGAGGCCCGAGGGCGGCGCAGTCCGTTCTGGATCGAGGAGTTCACACCCATTCAGTTGGCCAGCTTCAGCCTTGAGGATTACAGGGCCGCCCGCTCCCAGTTCAGTGTCGATGAGTGGATTGATCTGCTCCTGCGCAGCGTCGGGTTTGAGCCCGGCCGGTTTTCGCGCCGGCAAAAGCTGCTTTTTCTCCTGCGTCTGGTTCCACTGTGTGAAAGCAACTACAATCTTGTTGAACTTGGGCCCAGGGGCACGGGCAAGTCCTTTGCCTACCAGGAGTTGAGCCCCTATGCCATTCTCCTGACCGGGCCGACCACCGTGGCCAATCTGTTCTACAACATCGGGTCCGGCAAGATCGGTCTGGTGGGGCTCTGGGATGCCGTCGGGTTCGACGAAGTGGCGGACCTGCAGAAGATGCCCAAGGAGGTGGTCACCACGCTCAAGACCTATTGCGAATCAGGGTCCTTCGCCAGGGGCAAGGAGGCCCTGGCCGGGTACGCCTCCATCGCCATGTTCGGCAATACCAACCACCCCGTGGAGGTCATGGTCCGCTCCTCGCATTTGTTCATGCCCATGCCGGAGGTGATCCGGGACGATCTGGCTTTTTTGGATCGAATCCACAGCTATCTCCCGGGCTGGGAGATCCCCAAGATGCGCATGGAGTTTTTCACGGACCATTACGGGTTCGTCGTGGACTACCTGGCCGAGGCCTTGCGCGAACTGCGGCGGCACAATTTCACGGAGTTGCTGGACAGGCATTTTTCCTTCGGAGACCATCTCAATGCCAGGGATGTGAAGGCGGTGCGCAAAACGGTGTCCGGGCTGATCAAACTGATTCATCCGGCGGGAGAAGCCAGCCGGGAAGAACTGGCCGAACTGCTGGAGCTGGGCCTGGAAAGCAGGCGTCGGGTCAAGGAACAGTTGAAAAAAATCGGTTCCTTCGAATACCATCAGACGTCCTTTTCCTATCGGGATCGCGACACATTGGCGGAGACCTTCGTGGGCGTGCCGGAGGAGGGAGGGCGCAACCTGATTTCCTCTGACCCGCTGGCCCCGGGGTGTCTCTATGCGGCGTCAGTGGATGGAGAGGGGAAGGTCGGTTTGTATCGTATTGAAGTCGGGGTGTCCGCGGGAACAGGCAAATTGCGGCTTGCCGGCGGGCTGCAAAACAAAATGAAGGAGTCTGCTCAAAGAGCTTTTGCCTTTCTCCAGGGCAACAAGACTCCCATGGGCATTGCCGCCATATTCGACACCTCGGATTTTCATGTCGAGGCCATCGATCTTCTGGGCAACAAAACCGTTTGTGAAGCCGGAGTGGCTTTTGTCGTGGCCATTTATTCCGCGGTGAAGAAAACCCAGGGCCTGCCCGGTTTGATCATATTCGGCGACATGAGCATCCAGGGCAATATCAAGGCGGTCCAATCCCTGGTCGAACCGCTGCAAACGGCCATGGAAAACGGGGCCAGACGGGCCTTGATCCCGCTGGAGAACAAGCGCAACTTTCTCGAAGTTTCCGGAGAGATCATGGAAAAGGTCGATCCGGTCTTCTATTCCGATCCCCAAACCGCGGCCATTAAGGCTTTAGGTTTGAAGTAGCTTTTTGTGAGAGATTGAGGAAGAGCGAAAATCAATCGCCGTCCGCCACCTTGTCCATCCGGTGATCCATGGCCTCGCTGAGGCGCTGGGCCACATCTTCGCGGCGCAGGTCGATCTTTTCCTGGACCCGGCACCGGAAGAGGACTTTTTTCAGATCCTTGGCGAGCTGTTCCAGTTCTTCCACGGACAGTTCAGCGCAGAGGCCGAGGATTTGGTCAATCTTGGCTTGGCTCATGGCGTTGTTTCACCTCGTTCCACAGGGCGTTCCAGGAATCCAGGTCCAGCCCTTCCAGGTCGATCCCTTTGGTTTCGGCCAACTGGGCCAGCTTGTCGAAGCGGTTCAGGAATTTGCGGTTGGCCCGGTCCAGGGCTTCGTTGGCCTTTAGTCCATGCCGTCGTCCGTATTCCACCAGGGTGAACAGGTAGTCCCCGTATTCGTCCAGGGCTTTTTCGGCTGAATTGCCGTCTTCGCCCTGGACGGTGTGCCATTCTTGCCATTCCTGGTTCAGTTGTTCCCGCACACCGTCCGTATCCGACCAGGTAAAGCCCAGCCGTGCGGCCTTGGAATTGATGCGGTAGGCCCGCAACAGGGGTGGCAGCGTCGACGGGATGCCTTCAAAAGGGCCGCGGTCGGCCTTTTCCTTCTTTTTTTCCTTTTCCCAGTTGGCCCAGAGGGCGTCCAGGTTCGCGAAAGAGGCGTCGGCAAAGACGTGGGGATGGCGTCGGACCATCTTGGCCGCGGCCTGGTCCAGGACGTCTTCCAGGGTAAAGCGTCCGTCCCGTTCCATCAGCCGGGTCACGAAAAGCAGCAGGAACCAGACATCGCCCAGTTCCTCGCGGACGTCGTCCGGTTTGTTCGAGCGGATGGCGTCCACCAGTTCATGCACTTCCTCAACCAGATAGTCGGCCAGGGTCGGCGGGGTCTGCTCCCGATCCCAGGGGCAGCCTTCAGGGCCGAGCAGTCGTTCCAGTACGTCCCGCAGGCGCAACAGCGCGGTTTGATCGCCGTCCATTATCGTTGTCCTCCCTGGTCACCGGATAATTGGGTGTTGAAAAAGTCATTATTCGGCAGTCCGTTCAAAAATCCCAAGTGCAAGGAGCAAAAAAAGCTCAAGCTCGAAGCGTATTTATTCATACGTGAGAGTTTGAACTTTTTGCGGCGACGCAGCAATTGGGAGTTTTTCAACGGACTGATAACCGTTCCTGAACGTTTTCGCGCCAGGTCTGGCGCAAGGGCTGGCTCTTTTCCTCGAATTCAAGGCGCATCTCCCTGGGCAGCAGATCCGCCAGGATGGCCGCGAAGCGATTGACCTGGGGGGCCATCCGGGATGAGGCCAGAATCTCGGCCTTTGGCGAAAGAAACGTGGTCAGAACCAGGACCAGAAGAACGCAGATCAATCCCCCCTTTAACAGGCCGATCACGCCTCCGGCAAAGCGATCCACCCAGCCCAGCAGGACGACCTTCAACAGGTGCCGCAGGACCGCGGCGACCATCAGGACGCCCACCAAGCCGGTGCAGAAGACCAGGGCGTAGCTGATCAACTGGGCCGTGCCGCGATCCGGGAGAATGCTCTCCACCAGGGGCAGGAGCATGGTGTGGTATTTGTTGGCCAGGAAGAATCCGACGATCAGGCCGGCGACGGAGGAAATCTCACCGATGAATCCGCGAAACAGGCCGCGGATCAGGGTGAATCCCAGGGTGACCAGAATCAGGATGTCCAGGGTGTTCAAATCAGCTATAGGCATGAGGGTGTCCAGAGATAGGCGTGAGGGTGAGCCCGGGAAGGGCTTTCGTGATGGATACGGGACGTGAACGGCTCGTATCATCTGACGAACGACGTTTGGAATCTGCCATGTTTCGCGGGTACGGGCAACACCGGCGGCTCGTGTCGCGGTCAGGGTTCCGGATGATTCGTGAAAGGCGGAATACCCAGGTTCAGCGGTTAGGGTGAGCGGAGCGGAAGGCCGGTCTTTCGGCCCTGTGCTTGTTGACGGTTTTTTTTCCGCCTTTGACCTAAAAACGAATGCCTTGGCAAAAAGCACCAAGTAAACAAAAACTGACCGGAAAGAACCTGATTTGAAGAGCAGCGTCGGGGAGCGCCCTCCACGGCGTACCGGTCGAGAATCCCAGGAGATTATGGAAATGTTCACCGTCAAGGCACCACAAAGTCACTCGCTCAATCCCGGCGTTGTCCTGGAATTTCTGCAACGGACCCTGCCGTTTAACGAACTGAGCCCTGGTGGCCTGGAAGAACTGGCCGAGGACGCGGCGTTGGATTTTTTCCCCAAGGGGACCGTGGTCCTGACACAAGGGGTCACGGACATCGTCCATTTGTACCTGATCCAAAAAGGCGGCGTGAAGCTCTATTTACAGGACGAATCCGGAGAGGTGACCCTGAAGGATTTTCGCGGCGAGGGCGGCGTGTTCGGAGCCTTGGGCATCATCCGCGGCGCCAAGGCCAGCATGACCGTGGAGGCTCTGGAAGATACGTTCTGCTTCTTGTTGAACAAGCAGACATTCTTGAACCTGGTCAAGAACGATCCTCGCTTGGCCCAGTACTACCTGAAATCTTTTTCCGAAAATTACATCCACAAGTCCTTTTCCGAGCTGCGCCGACAGCGGCTGACGCCCAAAGGCGAGGGCTCCTTGATCCTGTTCAGCGTCCCTGTTTCGGACATGATCAAGCGCGACGTGGAGGCCGCTCCTGGAACCTATTCCGTACAAAAGGCCGCGGAATACATGGCCCGGCACCGGATCGGCTCCCTGCTGGTGGAGGACGCCAAGGGCATTGTCCGCGGGATCATCACGGACAAGGATTTGCGCTCCAAGGTGGTGGCCAAGGGGCTGGAATACCGTACGCCGCTTCGGGAGATCATGAGTTCCCCGGTGCGGACCATCCCGGCGGACGCGGTCTGCTTTGACGCCCTGCTGGCCATGATGACCCACCAGATCCATCACTTGGCCGTGGAGGACGGGGGCAAGATCGTCGGCGTGATCACCAGCCATGACATCATGGTGCTCCAAGGCCAGTCGCCGTTGTATCTGTTCCGGGAAATCCTGGCTCAACAGACCTTCGAGGGCATACACGAGGTTTCCAGGCATGTTCCCCAGGTGGTCCGGCCGCTGATCGAGGAAGGCGGGAAGGCCAACAACATCACCCGGGTGATCACGGTGCTCAACGACCTGATCCTGGATCGCCTGTTGACCATGCTTCAGGAGCAACTCGGTCCGCCGCCGTTGCCGTTTTGTTGGATGCTCATGGGCAGCGAGGGCCGCAAGGAGCAGACCTTTCGCACCGACCAGGACAATGCTCTGATTTACGCTGATCCCCGGGACGACCAGGAAGCCCAGCGGGCCGATGCGTACTTTACCAAGTTCGCGGAAGAAGCCATCGAACATCTGGTCAAGTGCGGCTTCCCCCGGTGCTTGGGGGACATCATGGCCTCCAATCCCAAGTGGCGTTTGCCGTATTCAGGTTGGCGGGCCAACTTCGACCGCTGGGTCAGCGTGCCCGAGCCCCAGGAAGTGCTGCACTCCACGATCTTTTTCGATTTTCGGGCCGGTTACGGCGACAAGGCCCTGGCCGAGCGGCTGCGCGACCATCTGACCAAGACCGTGCAGGGCAAGGAGCTGTTTTTTCGCCATTTGGCCCAGGACTGCTTCACCTCCCGCCCGCCGCTCTCGTTTTTCCGCAACTTCATCGTGGAGCGCGACGGGGAGCACAAAAACCGACTGGACCTCAAAGCCAGAGGCCTTGTTCCCTTCTGGGATTTCGCCAGGCTGATGGCCCTGCGCCACGGCAGCCAGGAGACGAACACCCTGCGCAGACTCAAGGCCGTGGCCGACGGCGGGCATATCCCCGAGGAGCTCTACCGCAAAGCCCGAGAGGCCTACGAGTTTCTGATGCAACTCCGGCTGGTGCATCAACTGAAGTTGCTGGAGGGGGGCAAGACCCCGAACAACTTCGTCGATCCGGCGGAACTGACCGACCTGGAAAAACAAACCCTGAAAGGCGCGTTTTCGGTAATCACCAGCCTGCAAAACTTCTTGAAGTCGGCCTTCATGCTCAACGTCTAACCTGCCGTAATGCATATGCTGACCATGACTCATCCATTGCAAAGCCTCTTCTCCTGGTGGCCCTTCTTGCCCTGGAGCCGCCGGGACGAACACGCCCTGCTCAAGGCCAACCGCGAGTACTTTACCGCTTTCAGCCAGGACAAACCCCTGACGGAGTACGAGTTCGTGGTCTTTGACACGGAATTGACCGGCTTGAACGAGCGACGGGACGAGGTCGTATCCATCGGCGCGGTGCGGATCCGGGAAATGCGCATTGATCTGCAGAACTGCTTTTACACCTGTATTCAGCCGAATCAATACGTTCCCAAAAGCAGCACCCTGATTCACCGGATCACCCCTTGTCAGACCGAAGAGGCTCCCAAGCTGGAGACCGTACTTCCGGAGTTCGTCTCGTTCTGCGGGCAGGCCCTGCTGGTGGGGCACAACATCGGGCTGGACATCGGGTTCATGAACCGGGCCTTGAAGAAGCATTTGGGCGGGGCCCTGCACAACCCCTGCCTGGATACCATGCGACTGGCCATGCTGTACAAGGAGTCGCAGTGGGAGAACTACTACGACCGCTACAACCTCAACGTTTCCTATACGCTGACCGACCTGAGCAAGGAGTACGGCCTGCCCCTGTTCGACGAGCACAACGCCCTGCAGGACGCCATGCAGACCGCGTACTTGTTTTTGTTCTTCGTGCACAAACTGCACGGAGGGAAGATCAAGACCCTGCGGGATTTGTTCCTGGCCGGGAGGAGCTGGCGCTGGGTATAGATCAGCATCGAAATCGAAATCGAAATCGTGATCAAAGTCGGTGCTTGTATTATATCAATTTAGCAGAGAACAAATTTGCCCTGGCGGCACCCTGCAAAGGGATGGACAATAGGGTCCATTCCAAGCAGTTTTTGTATAGACAACCTGAATCCTTGGGAGGGGAGCATGAAGACACGAATGGATGAGTACTGGGGGAAGAACTTGCGATTGATCGCCATTCTTCTGGGGATTTGGGCCGTCGTAGGCTATGTGTTCGGGATCCTTCTGGTGAACCCGCTGAACAATTTCAGTCTGGGTGGATTCCCGCTGGGCTTTTGGTTCGCCCAGCAGGGGTCGATTTACGTCTTCGTCGTGCTGATTTTCGTCTACTGCTATCTGATGAACAAGATGGACAAGGAATACGACGTACAAGAGTAGCGGTATTCATTGGCATTCATGTCCATGATCCGGCATCGCCGGTGCGTCATGGGCGAACACGAGGAGCATCCCATGTCGATCTTAGCCTGGACCTATATCATGGTCTTCATAACATTCGGATTGTATTTAACCATTGCCTGGCGCTGCCGCGTGCAGGACACCAAGGGGTTTTACGTTGCCGGCGGCGGGGTGCCGCCCCTGGCCAACGGCCTGGCCACGGCCGCGGACTGGATGAGCGCGGCCTCGTTCATTTCCATGGCCGGGATGATCTCCTTTCTGGGTTACACCGGCGCGGTGTATCTGATGGGCTGGACCGGCGGCTACGTGCTCTTGGCCTTGCTTTTGGCCCCGTATCTGCGCAAATTCGGCAAGTTCACGGTGCCGGACTTCGTGGGCGACCGCTACTACTCCAGCACGGCCCGGCTGGTGGCCCTGATCTGCGCCATCTTCGTCTCCATCACCTACGTTGTCGGCCAGATGCGCGGCGTGGGCATCGTGTTCAGCCGGTTTCTGGAAGTGGACGTGAACACCGGGGTGTTCATCGGGATGGCCATCGTTTTTTTCTACGCGGCCCTGGGCGGAATGAAGGGCATCACCTGGACCCAGGTGGCCCAGTACTGCGTCTTGATCACGGCCTTCGTGATCACCGCCGTGTCCTTGTCCATAAAAGTCACGGGCAATCCCATCCCGCAGTTGGGCTTTGGCTCGACCATCGCCGAGGGCCAGTACGCCGGGCAGTACCTGCTCACGGCCCTGGACAGTATTGCCACGGACCTGGGATTTCGTGAGTATACCTCGGCCTTTGGCCCGGGGAACATGAACATGCTCTCGGTGATCTGCATCACCATGGCCCTGATGGTCGGCACCGCCGGCCTGCCCCACGTGATCATCCGCTTCTACACCGTGCCCAGCGTGAAGGCCGCCCGGATCAGCGCGGGTTACGCCCTGCTGTTCATCGCCATCCTGTACACCACCGCCCCGGCCGTGGCCGCCTTTGCCCGGTACAACATCATCGACAGCCTGAACGAGCAACCTTATGCCGATGCCCCGACCTGGTTCACCAACTGGGAACAGACCGGATTGGTGGCCTGGGTGGATAAGAACGACGACGGGATCATGCAGTTTAGAGCCGGGGCGCCTTTTGTTGGAATCCCTCGGTTCACCGGAGAAACCGGGCCGCAAGGTCAGCGGTTGGTGGCCAACGACCCCACGGACAATCCCAACGAGCTGTACATCGACCGGGACATCATCGTGCTGGCCAACCCGGAAATCGCCAACCTGCCGAACTGGGTCATCGCGCTGGTGGCGGCCGGAGGTCTGGCCGCGGCATTGTCCACGGCCTCGGGATTGCTGATCGTTATTTCATCCTCGGTGTCCCATGATCTCTACTACCGGATGATCAACCGCCAGGCCACGGAAAAACAGCGCATGCTCGTCAGCCGGATCATGATCGGCGTGGCCGTGGTCATTGCCGGGTACTTCGGCATCAATCCACCAGGATTCGTGGCCCAGATCGTGGCCTTTGCCTTCGGTCTGGCCGCCTCGTCCTTCTTCCCGGTGATCATCATGGGCATCTTCTCCAAGCGGATGAACAAGGAAGGAGCCATCGCCGGGATGACCGCGGGCATCGGGTTCACCATGTTCTACATCATCCAGACCCGCTTCTTCGGCGTTGACCCCTGGTTCTTCGGGATCACCGCGGAAGGCATCGGGACCATAGGCATGCTCTTGAACTTCGCCGTGGCCCAGATCGTCTCCTCCATGACCAAGGCGCCGCCCCAGGAGATCCAGGACCTCGTGGAATCCATCCGCTCGCCGCGCGGCGCCGGAGCGGCCGTGGATCACTAGTGGATCACTGGTGGATCACTAATTGACTTGACGCGATCCCTCGCGCTTGAAGCAACAGCCCCCTTCCCGCATTCCACGCGGGAAGGGGGCTGTTTTTTTGGTTGATCCGCAGAGCTTTCCAGCTTTTCTTCTTGCGGGGGACCGTTGATTTTGGCATGAGTTGAAACCAGGAATGGAAGTGTCCATCCTTTTGCACACCTCGCCACTGATCCCCTTCAGCCATGGGGCCGCTCATGCCGGAACAGAACACCCAAAACGACAGTGATCCGCTTCCTGGCTTTGATCTCCAGGACATCTTTGACAACGCCCCCATCGGCATTTTTACGTCCACGCCCGAGGGACGCTTCATTTCGGCCAACCCCTCTATAGCCAAAATGCAGGGATATGATTCACCAGAAGAGCTGATTGAATCGGTCACGGACATCGCCGCACAGGTGTATGCCGACCCGGAAGACCGGAAGAAATTCATCCGTTTGCTGGAAGAGCACGGCGAGGTGGTCAATCATGAATGTCGGTTCCGTCGTCGTGACGGGACGGCGTACTGGGTATCCAGCAGCGTTCGGACTTTGAGAAATTCCGAAGGGCGTATTGTTGCTTATCAAGGATTCACCACGGATATTTCCGAGTGTAAACGGATCGAGCGACACTATCAGGACCTTTTGGAGAACATCAACGACGTCGTTTTTTTGTGGATTTGGACGGGCGGATCACCTACCTCAGTCCTTCCGCAAAGAATTTCATGGGGGAAAAAGCTGTTGACCTTCTTGGTCGTAACTTTCGTGAACTCATCGATCCCAGAGATATCCCCCTGATTGAGCACGCTTGGGAAAATGTTCTGCGAGGCCGGTTGGAGCCCGATCAATACAGGCTCTGCCTGGAACCAGGCGAAACTTTATGGGTGCGCACCTCAAGCCGTCCGATGGTGAAAGATGGTGTGGTCTGCGGCATTGTCGGTGTGCTCACGGACATCACAGAGCAGAAACGGGCCGAGGAGGCGCTGTGCGAGAGTGAAGCACGGTTCCGAAGCTTGTTTGAACATGTCCCCACCGTTGCTGTTCAAGGGTATGGAATGGATGGCGTGACGCTCTTTTGGAACAAGGCTTCTGAGAGATTCTATGGATACTCACCGGATGAAGCCATAGGGAAAAACCTTGTCGACCTGATCATTCCGGATGAAATGCGAGCGGGTGTTGTTCAGGAAATCAAAGCCATGTCCGAAACCGGAACGCCTGTTCCAGCCGCGGAACTTCATCTCAAGCGCAAGGACGGGTCTCGTATCCAGGTTTATTCCAGCCACGCCATTATCCACAGACCCGGCCAACCTCCTGAGCTGTTCTGCATTGATGTCGATCTGACTGAGTTGAAGCAGGCCGAGAGAGCCTTGTTGGCAGCCAAGGAGCAAGCCGAAGCCTCCAACCAGGCGAAATCCGAGTTCCTGGCAAACATGAGCCATGAAATCCGCACTCCGCTCAACGGGATCATGGGCATGATGCAGCTTTTGGAAGATACCACATTGGACTCCGATCAACGACAGTACGTCCAATTGTGCATGTCCTCGGCCAACCGACTGACCCGGCTGCTCTCGGATATCCTGGACCTGTCCAGGGTCGAAGCGAACAAGATGACCATCCATGAGGCCGAGTTCGTCGTCCAGGAGCTTGCCGACTCCGTGTCCGGCCTGTTCACCTTCAATGCCCAAGCCAAGGGCGTGGCCTTGGAGTGCAACGTTGATTCTGCAATCCCCTTTAAACTCATTGGAGACGAGGCACGGGTCAGGCAGATTCTTTTTAACCTGGTTGGCAACTCCCTGAAGTTTACGGAAAAGGGACATGTCCGAGTCGAGATGACGTTGTCGGCGTCGGATACGAATGATAACGCCGATGTGCTTTTCACCGTCACGGATACGGGCATCGGCATTCCTGAAGATGGGGCGAAACACCTCTTTGACCCCTTCTTTCAGGTGGACGCTTCCTCTACCCGAAATTTTCAGGGAGCCGGTCTTGGCCTGACTATTGTCAAACGGCTCGTGGACCTGATGGGCGGAAAGATTGCCGTGGAAAGCGAAGTCGGCCAAGGAACCACCGTGCGTGTGCTCTTGCCGTTCAAACGGCCTGCCGGTGCGGGCATCCCTGACCAGATCGAGGTGACGGGCCAACTTCATGAAGCCAAGCACAAACTGCGCATCCTGTTTGTTGAGGACGAACCGTCAAACGCCCTGCCGACCCGCAAACTGTTGGAAAAGGCCGGTCATGCGGTGACGCTGGCCGAGGATGGGCAACAGGCTTTGGACTTGTTCAAAGATCAGGATTTCGACGTTATCCTGATGGACATCCAGATGCCGGTGATGAACGGAGTCGAAGCCACCAAGGGCATTCGCTCATCCACCGACCTCGGTCCCAAGAAAGACATCCCCATCATCGCCCTGACCGCCTATGCCATGTTTGGAGATAAGGAAAAATTCTTGGAGGCCGGGATGGACGATTATTTGGCCAAACCGGTGCGGATGGAGGATTTGGAAAAAGTGCTGGAAAAACACTTACGCACAATCCAAAACATGGAGGAGTAAATGAGTCGAGCCTGAAAAGCCATTATCGCCAATAGAGCGCACCATGTGCTGCGGAGTGCGGCGGATGGCTTTTGGTTGAACCGAAACCGGCATCATTCTACTCCACCACCACCCCGGCGTAGCCCACCACCTGGGAATAGTCCCCGGTCGCGTCGCCGGAGGTGGCGTAGGCGATCAGGCGGGCCTGGGTCGCTCCAAGTGCGTTGGCCGCGGCCAGCCCCAGGGTCATGGGCAGCATCCCGCACATGGAGATCCGCTGGTCGCGCACCGTGGCGTAGAGCTTTTCCGGGTCGCGTTCCAGGGCGGCTTGCAGGGCCAGGCCGTCCAGTTCCTTGGCCCGCTGGGCGGAAACAAAGTGACTCATGTCCGAACTGACGAGGATCAGTACTGGTTTGGGCCACTTTGCGAGCACCTCGGCCAGTTCCCGGGCCGTGCGCAACAACACGTCCAGGCGCGGTTCGGCCACGGCCAGCGGGACGATCCTCGTTTGGGGTTGGACGGCCCAGAGAAAAGGCAGGAGGACCTCCAGGGAGTGCTCCTGGAGATGGGCCTGGTGGTCCGCTTGAATTGCGGGAGCAGCCTCCAGGATGTGTCCGGCCAGCCTTTCGTCCACGTCCAGGTGCGCGCCGGGCAGCAGCCAGCGACCATCGGGCCACAAGGCCAAGGGCTGTCCGAGTCCGGTATGGTTCGGGCCCAGCAGGAGCACGGTTTCCGTCGGGATCACTTCAGACAGGGTCTTGCCGCCCACGGACCCGGAGTACGCGTATCCGGCGTGTGGCAACATGGCCAGCAGGGCTTTGCGCGGCGTGGATTCCGGGGGGAGATGGCTGCGGACTTCCGCCTCCCAGGCCTGCCTGGTGCCGGGATAAAACCGCCCGGCGACAACGGGGTTGCGGTCCATGACGATTCCTCCGATCAAGATTTAGGATGGCGGGTTCAGAGCGGTTGAAAAACACCAAGACAGTCGGGCAGCAAGGCCCAAATCCTACGCCAAAACCCCAACGCTGCCCAGGCGTGACGGTGAAGAATTTTGCTGCATTTTTATCAAGATGACGCATTCAATAGCTTAAATTTAAATTATTTTGATATCATCTTTAAATTTAATCTTTAGCTTCCAATTCAATACAAATAGCCAATAATCTTGATATTCAGCTCAAAAACAGGCTTGCCTTTCCTGAGCATCTCATGAATAAGTCGCCTTGCTAGCACTCACCGTCTTCGAGTGCTAGCAAAACAAACCAATTCGGAGGAGAAAAAAATGAAACTGAAGCCATTGAATGATCGTGTTCTGGTAAAGCGGCTCGAGGGCGAGGAAGTGACCAAGGGAGGGATCATCATCCCTGATTCCGCCAAGGAAAAGCCGATGAAGGGCGAAGTGGTCGCCGTGGGCCCCGGCAAGGTGGGCGACGACGGCAAGCGCGCCGAGATGGCCGTGGCCGCCGGAAACAAGGTGCTCTTCAACAAGTACGCCGGCACCGAGATGAAGGTCGACGGCGAAGAGTTCCTGGTGATGCGCGAGGACGACATCCTGGCCATCATTGAAGACTAGGCCTTTCGCATCGCGATTCGACCAGGCACATCAACGACACCAACGAATTTTAGGACGCAAGGAGAATAACCATGGCTGCTAAAGAACTGCTTTTTGACACCAAGGCGCGTGAACGACTGAAGAAAGGCATAGACACCCTGGCCAACGCCGTAAAGGTAACTCTGGGACCCAAGGGCCGCAACGTGGTCATCGAGAAATCTTTCGGTTCCCCGATCATCACCAAGGACGGCGTAACCGTTGCCAAGGAAATCGAGCTGACCGACAAGTTCGAGAACATGGGCGCCCAGATGGTCAAGGAAGTGGCCAGCAAGACCAGCGACGTGGCCGGCGACGGCACCACCACCGCCACCATCCTGGCCCAGGCCATCTACACCGACGGCGTGAAGCTGGTAACCGCCGGCCGTAACCCCATGGCCATCAAGCGCGGCATCGACAAGGCCGTGGAGGCCGTGACGGCTGATCTGGTCAACCAGACCAAGCCCACCCGCGACCAGAAGGAAATCGCCCAGGTCGGCACCATTTCCGCCAACAACGACCCGACCATCGGCAATATTATCGCCGAGGCCATGAACAAGGTCGGCAAGGAAGGCGTGATCACCGTTGAGGAAGCCAAGGGCCTGGAGACCACCCTGGAAGTGGTGGAGGGCATGCAGTTCGACCGCGGCTACCTCTCCCCCTACTTTGTGACCGATCCGGAAAAGATGCTTTGCGAATTGGACGAGCCGCTGATCCTGATCTGCGAAAAGAAGATCTCCAGCATGAAGGACATGCTGCCCGTGCTGGAGCAGGTGGCCAAGATGTCCAAGCCGCTGTTGATCATCTCCGAGGATGTGGAAGGTGAAGCCCTGGCCACCCTGGTGGTGAACAAGCTGCGCGGCACCCTGCAGGTTTCCGCGGTCAAGGCCCCCGGCTTCGGTGAGCGCCGCAAGGCCATGCTCCAGGATATCGCCATCCTGACCGGCGGCCAGATGGTTTCCGAAGACCTGGGCATCAAGTTGGAGAACATCTCCCTGAACGACCTGGGCAAGGCCAAGCGCATCGTGATCAACAAGGAAAACACCACGATCATCGACGGTGCTGGCGATCCTGAGCAGATCAAGGCCCGGGTGCGCCAGATCCGCAGCGAAATCGAAGAGACCACCTCCGATTACGACCGTGAAAAGCTGCAAGAGCGGCTGGCCAAGATCGTCGGCGGCGTGGCCGTGATCAACGTGGGCGCGGCCACCGAAACCGAGATGAAGGAAAAGAAGGCCCGGGTCGAGGACGCTCTGAACGCCACCCGCGCCGCGGTTGAGGAAGGCATCGTGCCCGGCGGCGGCGTGGCCCTGGTTCGTGCCGTGAAGAGCCTGGATGCCATCAAGACCGTGGACGACGACGAGGCCGCCGGTGTGGCCCTGGTCCGTCGGGCCATTGAGGAGCCGCTGCGGATGATCTCCGCCAATGCCGGCTTCGAAGGCTCCATCGTGGTGGAGAAGGTCAAGGACGGCAAGGACGGCTTCGGCTTCAACGCCGCCACCGGCGTCTACGAAGACCTGATCGCCGCCGGCGTCATTGATCCCAAAAAGGTGACCCGCATTGCCCTGCAGAACGCCGCTTCCGTGGCCGGTCTGCTGCTGACCACCGAATGCGCCGTGGCCGAAAAGCCTGAGCCCAAGAAGGACATGCCCATGCCCGGCGGCGGAATGGGTGGAATGGGTGGAATGGGCGGAATGTACTAAACGCCTGTCCACGAGAACGGATACTGCTTCGCAGCAAAAGGCCGGACATTTTTGTCCGGCCTTTTGTTTTTGGTGCGACAAGCAGGTCTTGCGCGAATTGCCGGGTTTGCTTTAACACGGTTTCAGGGCAAGGGTATGCGCGGGTCTAGTTGCCTGGTTTTCGAGAACGACATGAATCGTATGGGCAAGGGGTGGTCGGATGAAACGATGCTTTGAAGATCTCTGCGGAACCATGGATCGGCTGGGGGTGCCCCGGGAGTCCAAATGGCGCGGCTTGATACTGTATATGCGCAGCATCAGGGACTACGATTTTTTGACCCCGACACAACGCGAGCGAACCCAGGAACTGGTCATGGAGGTGCTGCGCAAGAAGGACTTTTCCGATGAAGCCTTCCGCAGGCTGGTCCGGGACAACGAGGGGATCATCAACGACCAGTGGCGGGAAAGACTGACCGAGGCCCTGCAGGATACCGCGCAGTTGATCAAACAGTTTCAGGAGCTGTTGGCGCACAGGAAAAACGACGTCCAGGAATTGAGCGCGATGACCCTGGAAACCATTCAGAGCGAACAACCCCTGGACGAAATGGTGCGTGGTATTCAGGGCGGCTTTCAGAAGATCGAGGGCCTGTTGCAACAGGACCTGGAAACCATCGTCTCCATGGGACTGACCGACGATTTGACCAAGCTGAACAATCGTCGGGCCCTGGACGCCTTTCTGAGCCGGGCCATTTCCGAGGCCGTGGCTTCCGGAAAACCCTTGTCCCTGATCTTCATGGACATCGACCACTTCAAGAAATTCAACGACGACTACGGCCATCTGGTGGGGGATCAAGCCCTGGTCACGGTGGGCGCGATGATCCGATCCTTCGTCGAGTTCCAGGCCAAATTGAATTCGCGCGATTTTTTTCCGGCCCGTTTCGGAGGAGAAGAGTTCGCCCTGGTTCTGCCCGGGATTTCCGGGGAGGAGGCCGTGGCGCTGGCCGAGACGATCCGCAAGAAGATCGAGAACTACAATTTCCTGGTTCGCGACGCCGACGGCGAGGTGCTCTCGGCTGGAATCAAAATCACCATCAGCGCCGGGGTCGGGGAACTGCATACCGTGTGCGGGCTGTGTCCGGGCATTTCCTCCCTGCTCGACGTCGCGGACAAGGCTTTGTATCAGGCCAAAAGCAACGGCAGGAACAGGGTCGAGTTGTACTCGAAGGACTAGGACGGGGAAAAACTCTCCCCTACGCCACCGACGTCGGCAGGGCGGCCATGATCCGTTGGACCAGGTGCTCCAGCCCCTCGCCGGACGCCACGGAGATCCCGACGCCTTCCGGAAAAAGTCGGCCAAGTTCAAGCCGATCTTCCGCGGCGAGCAGGTCGAGTTTGTTGAGCACCAGCAAAGCCGGAATTTCGTGCAGCCCCATGTCCGTCAAAATGACACGGACGTCCCTGACCTGGCGCTCCAGCTCCGGATGAGCGGCGTCGGCCACGTGCAGAAACAGGTCCGCCTCGTCCAACTCTTCCAACGTGGCCCGGAAGGCCTCCTTGAGTTCCGGCGGCAGACGGCGGATGAACCCCACGGTATCCGTGAGAATTACTTCCCGGTGTTCCGGAAAACGGACCCGGCGGCTTGTTGGGTCCAGGGTGGCGAAGAGCTTGTTTTCGGCCAGCACCTCGCTGGACGTCAGCACGTTCAACAAGCTGGACTTGCCCGTGTTGGTATAACCGACCATGGCCACGACGGGCAGCCCCACCTTTTGCCGCCTGGTCCGGGTGGCTTCCCTCCGGCGGCGAAGCACATCCAATTCCTGCTTGATTTTGGCGATCCGCTGGCGGACCTTGCGCCGATCCAACTCCAGCTTCGTCTCCCCCGGTCCTCGTCCCCCGATCCCTCCGGCCAAACGGCTCATGGCCCTGTCCTGACGGACCAGCCTCGGCATGGCATAGCGCAACTGGGCCATCTCCACTTGCAGTTTTCCGGCTCTGGTCTTGGCGTGCTGGGCGAAAATGTCCAGAATCAGCTGGGTCCGGTCCAGGACCTTGCGCTCGCTGAGCTGGGTCAGGTTGCGGATCTGAGTGGGACTTAAATCCTGATCGAAAAGCAGCAGGCCGGCATTGGCCCGCAGGGCTTGGACCTCCAGTTCAGCCAGCTTGCCCTTGCCCAGAATGTGCTTGGGATTTTGGCGCGTCACCCGCTGGATCACCAGGCCGACCACGTTGATTCCGGCGGTCCGGGCCAGTTCCGTCAGTTCCTGGAGGTTGCGCTCCTGCTCGGCCCGGGAGAGCGTGTCCACGCTGACCAGCAGGGCCCGGTCCCCGGGCCGTCCGGCGTCCGGAGAGGCGTCCTGGGCGGCGATGGTCCTTCCCAGTTCCTCTTCAATGGCTTCGGTTTGCTCCACGAAATCGACGTGCACCTGGTCCCAGGAGACGGGCTTGGAAACGCGGTACGGTCCCTGGTCCGACGCACCGGGCAGCAGATGAGCCCAGGACAGCACGCTGGGCAGGCCCGAGGGGTCCAGACCCAGGGCGGCGATGGAGTCCAGACGCAGAAAGATCAGGTCCATCAGATCTTCTTCGTTCAGGGAGTCTTGATTCAGGTGGGTGTGCAGCAGGCGCAGCCCGCGCAGACGACCCGGCCCGTGGCGGCCGGGAGGGA
The DNA here is from genome assembly GCF_900182865.1 of Desulfonatronum zhilinae. Lineage (NCBI taxonomy): Bacteria > Pseudomonadati > Thermodesulfobacteriota > Desulfovibrionia > Desulfovibrionales > Desulfonatronaceae > Desulfonatronum > Desulfonatronum zhilinae. The sequence continues at coordinate 102,320 of NZ_FXUJ01000002.1, read as the reverse complement.
GTTCAGGGATGAGAATGCCGTGAGCGTCGCCCACGACGATGATTTTCGGACGACCCTGGCGATCAATGAGCAGTCCGATCTGGCGGCCCAGGTCCGTGCTGAGCATGGCCAGCTCCCGGGCCTGTTCCAGGGTGTAGCCGCCCAGCGCGGGGTAGCGCCGTTGGTGGAGACGGGTCAGGGCCTTGATCTGGCTCGGCTTGAGTCCGGCGGTGTTGCCGTGAACTTGGGCGGCTATGTCGCGACCTCTCCGAAGTCTTTTTCCAGATAGCCCGCGATCATCGCGTCATAGGCGGAGGTCAGACGAAAGGTCTTGGCCGCGGTTTCACGGCGCAGGGCCAGGCTGACATGATAGTGCTGGGAGCCCAGTTCGGCCATGATCCTGGGATAGTCGTCAGGGCCGGGAACCACCAGCACGCTGTGAAAGTTTTTCGCTGCGGCGCGGAGCATGGTCGGACCGCCGATGTCGATCTGTTCGACGCAGGCCCTCAGGGCCAGATTTTTCGCCAAAGCTTTGGCGAAATCGTACAAGTTGACGCAGATCAGGTCCAAGGGCAGCAGGTTGCGTTGGGTCAGGGTCCGAAGGTGTTCGGGATTGTCCTTGTCCGCCAGCAACGGGCCATGGATGTGCGGGTGCAGGGTCTTCACCCGCCCGTCGAGGATTTCGGGGAACCCGGTGACCTCACTGACGGCACGGACCGGAAGTCCGGCGTCCAGGAGCGTCTTGCGCGTCCCTCCGGTGGAAATGAGCCGGACCCCGCCCTGGTGCAGAAACGTCGCGAACTCCGCCAAGCCGGTTTTGTCCGTGACGCTGAGCAGGGCCTGTCTGATGGGCAATAATTGCATACCGTCCTCCCTGGCTTCGGACATGCCACAAGCCCGAAATCTTGGCAAGACGGCGCCTTGGCCCTGTATATGGGGAAATCCTTTCCTCTGGACGATCCGTCCGGACCGGGACTGAAGCCCGACCCGGACGATTTCGGTCACGACAGAGGAGAAATCACGGGATGCGCAGTGGTCTTTGGCAAAGGGAGTTTTTCAACGTCACTGGTTGCTACTGGGCCAGTTCCATCAGGAGTTCTTTCGCCGGATCATAGGAGGGATCGCTCTCCAGGGCCCGTTCAAGTTGTTCGCGAGCCTTACCCACCTGACCAAGCTTGACCAGGATGCCTGCCAACGTGAACCGGATTTCGGCCTTGTCCGGATTGAGTTCCAGGAAGTTCTCCAAAGGGACGAGGATCGCGTCCAGACGGTTCAGGCCGTGGCCGGCCTGGACGAGACCGTAGAGGGCCACCAGATTTTCCGGATTGTGTTCCAGGGCTTGGGAGAAGTGGGTAAAGGCGCTGTCCAGAGCGCCGGTTTCCATTTCCACCAGGGCCATTCCGGCCAGGGACTTGTCGTTGGCTTCGATTTCCGAGGCTCGACGATACAGGCTGAGGGCGTTTTCCAGGTGCCCGCGCTGCACCGCCACCGTGGCCAGGCCCAAGTAGGGATCCGGATGGGTTCCGTTGGAGTTGGCGGCCTTTTCATAATATTGCTCGGCCTTGTCCAGTTCACCCATGAACAAATAGCATTCCCCAAGTTCCTTGTTGATTTCGTAGTCGAGATGGCTGGTCATGATGGTCTCTCCTCTGAGTTGTTTGATCCGTATTGACGTCTGTTCGACTGACGTCCGACCTTGTTGCGGAAGCTTTGCATCCTTCATGCCAATAATTCGCTGCAATCCTTGCCGCGCTTGGTCGGCCCGCCTTCATCCGATCCTCTGTGTATCGTTGGAACGGGAGTTGCTAATATCCATGGCAATCAACCGCGCCCATCGGGCTTGTTTTCGGGCTGATAATTACAAACACCCCGAAAATACAGGAGGAATGAAATCATGAAAAGCCTGTTCAGTTCACATATCCATCTTCAAGCCAAGGTTCTGGACATGCGTCTGGAACGTCAAAATGTCGTCGCGGGAAATCTGGCGAACATCAAGACCCCCGGCTACAAGGCCCGGAGCCTGGAGTTCGAGGAGGACCTGCAGCGGGCCTTGGGATTGGACGCCCGGGGAAAGATGACCCGAACCAACGCTGAGCACATGCCGGCAAAATTCGACGCCAAGAGATTTTCCGCAGACTTCATCAAGGACCTCAAGCCACGGGTGGTGCAGGGCGAGGACGCCGTGGACCTGGACAAGGAAATGACCACCATGGCCAAGAACACCTTGCTTTACAACACGCTGATCACCACGCTGCAGAGGAATTTCGAAGGACTGAAAACCGTCATTTCCGAGGGAGGCAAATAATGGACTTCATGACCGCCCTGGAGATCGGAGCGTCGGGTCTGAGCGCCGAGCGGACGCACCTGAACATCATCTCCATGAACCTGGCCAACGTGAATACGACGCGGACTCCTGAAGGCGGACCGTATCGTCGCAAAAGCGTCGTCTTTCAATCCACGCCCCTGGATTCTCCCTTTACCAAGGCCATGCGTTCCGAGTTGGAGCGGGAAGTCAAGGGCGTGAAGGTTTCCGGCGTGGTCACGGACCAGCGGCCCTTCAAACGGGTTTACGACCCCGGACATCCGGACGCGGATGGGCAGGGCTACGTCAGCTTGCCGGACATCAACGTGGTCGAAGAGATGGCCAACATGATGACCGCTCTGCGCACCTACGAAGCCAACGCGGCCACGATCTCCTCGGCCAAGACCATGTTCAACAAGGCCCTGGAGTTGGGCCGATAACCTTCTTTTCGCTGACGCGAATTCACGGAGGACGTTATGTCCATATCCCCCATTGCCTTGAAGGCCTACAACCAAGCATCGCAAATGGCGCGGCCCGAGACCATCAAGCCGCATGAAGAGGTCCGCTCGTTCACCGATACGTTGAAGGGTTCGCTGGCCGAGGTGAACAACCTCCGTCATGAGTCCATCGGGATGATCGAATCCTTTGCCTCCGGCTCGAATCAGAACGTGCACGAGTTGATGATCTCCATGCAGAAAGCCAGCTTGTCCATGAGCATGACCTCCGCCGTGCGCAACAAGATCATGGAAGCCTATAAGGAAGTGCTGCGGATGCCTTTCTAATGTTTGAGGGTTCAGCGTTTACGGTTCATGGTTGGGGCAAGCGGCTCCGACCTTTGATCCATGCTCATTCCCTTCCAACCTCTTCCCGAGAATCTTCAGCCAACCTTCAACAATCACGTCGGAGCCAGCCATGCCTCCTTTTCTGGAAAATCTGAAAGCCAAGGCCCTGCAAATCTGGAGCGATTCCAGCGCCTCTCAGCGCATCATGGTCGGCGGTTTGGCGGCGACCCTGGTTTTGGTCTTTTTCCTGCTCATGTACTGGATCGGTCGCCCGGATTACGCGGTTTTGTACGACCGCCTGACTCCCGAGGACGCCAGTCGGGTGAGCACCATCCTGCAGACCGGCAAGGAACCGTACCGGCTGGCGGACAACGGGCAGACCATTCTGGTCCCGGCGGATCGGGTTCATGAACTGCGGTTGCGTGTCGCCGGGGAGGGAGCGCTGCGCGGTCCGGGGTTGGGGTTCGAGTTGTTCGACGACGTCAAACTCGGCCAGACCGACTTCATCCAACGCATCAACTACCAGCGGGCCCTGCAAGGCGAGCTGTCCAGAACGATTTCCGAATTTCCGGAGGTGGAAAGCACCCGGATTCATTTGGTCATTCCGCATCGCAGCCTGTTCATCGAAGAGCAGAGTCCGCCGTCCGCGGCCGTGATTCTGACTATGAAACAGGGCTCCAGGCTGGACAACCGCCAGGTCCAGAGCGTGGTCAACCTGGTTACATCCTCGGTGGAAGGATTGACTCAGGATCACATCACCGTGTCCGACACCACCGGGCAGGTCCTGTACCAGCCCAAGAGTTCGGACACTTTGGAAGGCATGACCAACACTCAGTTGGAGTACAAGCTGCAACTGGAACAGAACCTGGAACGGCGCATCAGCCAAATGTTGATTCCGCTGTTCGGCCACGACCAAGTCATCGCCAAGGTGAACACGGAACTGGATTTCAGTCGACGGACCATCGTCAGGGAACTGTTCGACCCGGACAGCGCCGTGGTCCGCAGCGAACAGAAAAGTGACGAAACCAGCATCGGACAGTCCAACCTGGAAGCCGGGGTTCCCGAACCACAGTTTCAGGGGGACGGCTTCGCCGGCCAGGGTACCTATCAGGAAAGCGCTCGTTCCCAGTCCACGACCAATTTTGAAATCAACCGCGAAGAACAGCAGATCGTCATGCCTCTGGGCGAGTTGCAGCGATTGAGCGTGGCGGTTATCGTCGATGGAACATACGAGCCGGTGACCGAGGGCCAAGGACATGTCTTCGTGCCGCGCAGCGCCCAGGAACTGCAACGGATCGAACAGCTGGTCCGCAACGCCATCGGCTTTGATGGGGCCCGGGGCGACAGCGTGGAGGTCTCCAGTATTTCCTTCGGCGCTCCGGAAATGATCCCGCCGCCGAGCCTGGCGGACGTCATTCTGGATTACGGTCGGCAGTTCGGCAAACCGATCCTGAATTTCCTGCTGGTCCTGCTTTTCCTGCTCCTGGTGGTCCGCCCCGTGGTGATGGCCATGATCCGTCCGCGTGTCGCCGAGCAAGACGAGGGCGCGATGGATGAATTGGAAGGGACGGAAGCGATGGCTCTGGAAGGTGCCGAGGCTCAAGAGTCCGAGGGTATGTTGGCTCAGCGCCGCCTGGAAGAGCTGAAGCAGGCCACCGCGGAGCTGTTTCAGAAGAACATGGAGCAGAGCGTCCAAGTTCTGAAGATCTGGCTGAAAGAGGAGAACGCCTGAAGTGGCAGATAAAATATCCGGTACGCAGAAGACGGCCATCCTGCTGTTGGCCTTGGGAGACAAGTGCGCCGTGGACGTGTTCAAACGCCTGGATCGTCGCGAGATCACCCAGGTGAGCAAGGCCATGGTGGAGATGGATTCGGTCCCCAAGGAGATGGTCGAGGAGGTGCTCAAGGAGTTCAACCAGGTCCTGGCCCTGGGCGAAAACATGCTGGTCGGCAGCCCGGACCGGGTGCGCAAGATGCTCCAGGGGCTGGACAGCGAAACGGCCAAATTCGTCTTGGACTCCTTGGAACTGGACACCGGGCCGGGGCCGTTCAAGGCTTTGGAAAGCATCAGCCCGAAGTTGCTGGCCCAGATTCTGCGCAACGAACACCCTCAGACACTGGCCTTGATTCTGGGTCACCTGGAGTCGGAGCAGGCCGCCGGGCTGCTCCAGAACATGACCGCCGGGGTCCGGGCCGAAGTGCTGATCCGCTTGGCCCGCCTGGAGGCCGTTCCCGCGGACATGCTGGAGGACGTGGGCAAGGTGCTGGATCGGCAACTGATCGCCATGGGCGGTCGCGAAGGCAGGAAAGTCGGCGGAGTGTCGTCGGTGGCCGAGATCCTCAACGCAGTGGAACGCGCCACGGAAGAGGAAGTGTTGGCGGACATCGAAGAGGAATCCACTCAGCTGGCCGAGGAAATCCGACAACTCATGTTCGTGTTCGAGGATATCAAGACCCTGGACGATCGCGGCATTCGGGAGCTGCTCAAGGAGGTCAGCAACGACGAACTGACCCTGGCCTTGAAGGGTGCCAGCGAAGAACTGCGGGCCAAATTCTTTTCCAACCTGTCCGAACGCGCGGCTACCATGATCAAGGAAGATCTGGAAATCATGGGACCGGTCAAGCTGTCCGAGGTGGAAACGGCCCAGATGAACGTGGTCAAGGTGGTTCGTCGGCTGGAAGCCGAGGGCCGGATCATCATCACGGGCAAGGGAGGCGGCGATGTCCTTCTCTAATCCTGATGGCGTCCGATCCGGAGGGAAAATCCTCATCGGTCCCCGCTCCGTGGGGTTGTCCGACTTGACTCTGGCCGGCGGGCGTCAAGCCGCCTGGAGCATGGAGGCCGAAGAGGAATATCTGGTCCGGGTCCGGGCCAAGGCCCAGGTCATGGCCAAGGACATTCTGGCCCAGGCCATGGAAGAGGCAAAACAAATCAAGGCCCAGGCCAGGGACGAAGGCTTTCGCGAGGGACAGGCCGAGGGCGATACCCAGTTGAAGCAAGTCCTGGAGCAGGCCGCCGGGCAATGCGCCGCAGTGATCAGCTCCATTGAGGAACAGGGCCGAGCCGTGTGGCAAACCCACCGCGGCGACCTGGTGATGCTCTTGCACGTCATGGTGGAAAAAGCCATCGCCGTGGAGTTGGACGTGCATCGCCGGGAGAGCATGGCCAATCTGCTGGACCAGGCCGTGGACATGATCGACGCCAAGCGCAAGGTGATCATTGCCGTCAATCCGCAAGACCGCGGACTGATCGAAGACCTGCTGACCTTGGGAAAATCGGACGACGACCGCCTGACGGCCTGGAAAATCAAGGATGATCCACGAATCGAACCCGGCGGGCTGATCCTGGAGTGCGATCATGGGATGGTGGACAACACCGTCGCGTCACGCAAAGCCGGCCTGCGTGAAATTCTGGACCAACTGACCCTGGAGGAAAACGGCTGATGGGGCTTTGTCCGCAAAGTTGCGCCAACGTGCTCCGGGAGACGGACCCGGCCCGAACCTTCGGCAAGGTTTCCAAGGTCGTCGGCCTGCTGGTGGAAGGCCGGGGCATGAAGGCTTCCCTGGGATCGTTCTGCCGCCTGCTCTCGGACGACGACCCGGAAGGCATTCCCGCCGAGGTGGTCGGATTCCGTAACGGTTCGGTGCTGTTCATGCCCTACGGCGAAATGCGGGGCATCCGGCCCGGCAATCTGATTCAGAATTCCAACACTCCGCCTCTGTTCCCCGTGGGCAAGCGGATGTTGGGTCGGGTCCTGGACGCCTTCGGCCAACCCATGGATTCGGGCCCCGTGCTGCAACCATCCCAGTACTATCCCCTGCACGCCGAACCGCTCAACCCCCTAAAACGCCCTCGGATTCACGCTCCGCTGGACACCGGAGTCCAGGCCATCAACGGTCTGCTGACCCTGGGAAAGGGCCAGCGGGTGGGGATCATGGCCGGTTCCGGGGTGGGCAAGAGCACCATGATGGGCATGATCGCGCGCTACACCAAGGCGGATGTGAACGTCATCGCCCTGGTGGGCGAGCGGGGACGCGAAGTTTTGGATTTCATGGAAAAAGATTTGGGACCGGAGGGCTTGGCCCGCTCGGTGCTGATCGTGGCCACCTCGGAACAGGGGCCGCTGGTCCGGATGCGGGCCGCGTTCGCGGCCACGGCCGTGGCCGAATATTTCCGGGACAAGGGCCAGGACGTGATCCTGATGATGGACTCCGTGACCCGGTTCGCCATGGCCGCCCGCGAGGTGGGCCTGGCCGCCGGAGAGCCGCCCACCACCAGAGGGTACACGCCCACGGTGTTCGCCATGCTGCCCCGGCTCCTGGAGCGGGCCGGAAACAGCGAGCAGGGCAGCATCACCGGGATTTACACCGTGTTGGTGGAAGGCGATGATTTTACCGAACCCGTGGCCGACGCGGTCCGCTCCATCCTGGACGGCCACATCGTGCTCACCCGGGAGCTGGCCGATCAGGGCCATTACCCGGCCATTGACGTGCTCAAAAGCGTCAGCAGGTTGCGCGCGGACGTCACCCCGCCGGAAGTCCTTCAGGCCGGCCGGGAGGTAATTCGCTCCCTGGCCACGTTCAAAAAGGTGGAGGATATGGTGAATATCGGGGCCTATGCCAAGGGCAGCAGTCAGGAAATTGACATGGCACTGCAACGCATCGGCCCGATCCAGAACTACCTCCGCCAACAGGTGGACGAGTGTCGCCCCCTTGAGGACAGTTTTTCCGGGCTGTTCACTTTGTTGGACAAGGACGCCGGGAAGTGACGCCATGTCGTGAAGCCGACCGGGACAACGGACCGTTCGGCAAGGCCAGGGGACTGGTGGTGGCCGGAACCCACAGCGGATGCGGCAAAACCCTGGCCACGATGGGGCTGGCGGCCGCTTTCCGGGAACGAGGGCTCCAGGTCCAGGGATTCAAGGTCGGGCCGGACTTCATTGATCCCACGCATCTGGCCGCGGTCAGCGGCCGTTTCGTCCACAATCTGGATGGCTGGATTCTGAGCCGAGACGTGGTTTTGGAGCTGTTCCACCGGTACGCCCGGGACGTGGACGTCTGCCTGGTGGAAGGGGTGATGGGCCTGTTCGACGGCGCATCCGGCTCGGACGAGAGCGGTTCCACGGCCCAGATGGCCAAATGGCTGGGCTTGCCCGTGGTTCTTGTGGTGGACGCCCGGTCCCAGGCCCGCTCCGCCGCGGCCCTGGTGCGCGGCTTTCGGGACTTTGATCCGGAACTGCGACTGGCCGGGGTGATCTTTACCCAGGTGGGCGGGCCAAGCCATGAAGCCTTGCTCCGCGAAGCCATGGCCGCGTACCTGCCGGAGCTGCCTTGCCTTGGTCTTTTGCCTCGCCGACCGAATCTGGTCCTGCCCTCCCGGCACCTCGGGTTGGTCATGGCCGCTGATTTGGGCCGGTCCCCGACGGAAAAGTCGTCCGAAGACGCGACGGGGGGGACATCAGGGGGGATATCGAGGGCAGAAAATCAGGGTCGGGAACAAACCACGTTCTGGGACTCCCAGCGTCGGGAAAGCTTGGCCGCCTGGGCCGAACAAGGACTGGATTTGGATCGAATCCAGCGAATCAGCGCACAGCCGGGCTTCGCGAACCCTGCTTCAGCAGGCCGGGCGACCGAATCGGCGTCGCCACTCAGTATCTGCCTTAGGATCTGCCCCAAGGTGGCCCCCAGAGTGGTCTCCGGAGTGCCTCACGGAGTGACCATCGGCGTGGCCAGAGATCCGGCCTTCTGTTTTTATTACCAGGAAAACTTGCGATTACTGGAACGGGCCGGGGCGCGGCTGGTCTTTTTTTCTCCCCTCACGGACGAGCGGTTACCAGAAGGCGTGGCCGGATTGTACCTGGGAGGTGGTTACCCGGAACTCTATTCCGACGGGCTGGCCGCGAACCATGCCCTGCGCGAGGCGATTCGAACGGCCGCCCAGGAAGGGATGCCCGTTTATGCCGAATGCGGGGGCATGATGTACCTGCTTTCCGAGCTGGAGGACGTGGACGGGAAGCGTTTTCCCATGGTCGGCCTTTTACCGGGTCGGGCCAAGATGCTTTCCCGATTCCAGGCCCTGGGCTACAGGAAGGTGGAACTGCTTGCCGATAGCGTTTTGGGGCCCGTAGGGACCGTGCTGCGCGGCCATGAGTTTCATTATTCCAAGCTGGAAGGGCTTTCGGAAAACGCCTGCGAGCCGGCCTTTCGGGTCGCGGATCGCCGGGATCAGGAGAGCCTGGCTGGTTTTCGACACAGCAACGTGATGGCCTCGTACGTCCACCTGCATTTCGGATCTCATCCACCGGCCGCCGCCGCGTTCACGCGGGCCTGCGAGCGTTTTGCGGCCAACCGCAACCAAAGGATTTGATCATGACCGAGTTGGAGCCGATCCCCCTGAATCCCGCCGGGCTGGATATCGAGAACGAGTCCATGCGGATCATCGATGCCGAAGTTCCGCCTCCGAGGCCCTTTGGCGACGCCGAGTGGCCGGTGGTCCGGCGGATGATCCACGCCAGCGCGGACTTTGAACTCTTGGACCTGGTTCGGTTTCACCCCCGGGCCGTGACGGCCGGGCTGGAAGCCTTGCGCCGAGGTTGTCCGGTGATCACGGACACCCGCATGGCCCAGGCGGGCCTGTCTCCAAGGCTGTACGCTCCCCTCGGGTGCGAGGTGCATTGCCTGATCAGCGACCCTGAAACCCTGGAACAATCCCGGCTTACCGGCTCCACCCGCGCCGCCGCGGCGGTGGACGTGGCGGCCCAGCTCTTCCAAGAGGCCATATGGGTGGTGGGCAACGCCCCCACGGCTCTGCTCCGTCTTCTGGAGTTGATACAAGGCAAAGCCGTGATCCCGAGCCTGGTCATCGGCATGCCGGTGGGGTTCGTCCAAGCCGAGGAATCCAAACAAGCCCTGCTGGAATCCGAAGGAATCCCCTTCATCCTGATTCGCGGCCGCAAAGGCGGTTCGGCCCTGGCCGCCGCGGCTCTGAACGCCCTGGCCGGGATGGCCCTTGCCGATGTTCCGGTGTAGGGGCGACCGGCCGGTCGCCCCTACGGTCGTTGACACGGAAAACCGTACACAGAATCCTTCCATCCCGACATGAACCATCGCGCCAAGGTACGAATCGGCTTCACCACCGGGTCTTCGGCCACGGCCGCGACCAAGGCCGGGGTGTTGTTTCTGGTGCGCGAGGTGAGGCCCAAGCGCGTCGACATTCCCTGCCCGGAGGGGCATGTCCGGCTGGTAATCCCGCTGGAAAGCCTGGAGGTGGAGACATCGCCCGCCGGCGAGCGTGCAGTCCTGGTCACGGTGCGCAAGCAGGCCGGAGACGACCCGGACGCCACCCACGACGCGGTCATTTCGGCTCGCGTCCATTTGGAACCGTGGCCTCGGCCCGAGGTGGTGGTCCGGGGAGGAAAAGGGGTGGGGATGGTCACCAGGCCCGGATTGCCCGTGTCCGTGGGCCGGGCGGCCATCAATCCGGGGCCGCTGCGGCAGATCCAACGGGCTTTATTGGAAACACTGGAGCAGCTTGGATGCGTCGCCAGAGTCCACGTGCTGGTGGAGGTCCCTCGGGGCGAGGAACTGGCGGCCAAGACCCTGAACCCCAGATTGGGCATTGTCGGCGGGATTTCCATCCTCGGGACCCGGGGCACGGTGAAGGCCTTCAGCCATGCGGCGTGGAAAGAGACGATCATCCAGTGTCTGGACGTGGTTCGGGCCGAAGGCCTGGACACCGTGGCCCTGAGCACCGGGGGGAAAGGGCAGCGCTTTCTGGAGGCCGCCTTCCCCCGACTTCCCCGAACCGCCTTCATTCAAGCAGGGGATCATCCAGGATTCGCCATGCGCCAGGCTGCCCGACGCGGGATGCGCAAGGTGATCTGGGGGGGCTTCTGGGGCAAGCTGCTTAAAATGGCCCATGGACGACCGCAAACCCATGCCCGACTTTTTGCCGTGGACCTGCCTGCCTTGGCCGAACTGGCGGCGAGCTTGGGCATGGAATCGGATGCAACCGAGAAAATCGCTCGGGCCAACACGGCCAGAGAAGCCCTGGACATCCTGCGCAGCAGGGATCGCTTCGCCGCAGTGACGTCGGAAGCCCTTGTTCGAGCTCTTGATCACTGCCGCATTTGGGGTCGACAATTGGTGGACGTGGAATTGATTTTATTGGACTATGATGGTCAGATATTGCACAGGGCGGAACACAAGGCCTCCAACTCGACGGAGAGCCGTTCGACTTCCGCCTGAGCCTCGAATCCCGACAACGAACGACACCCGACAACGACATCGGAGGAAATCAAACCATGGGAAAAATTATCGCGGTCTGCACCAGCCCCAAGAAGGGCCAGCGGAAAAAGAATATTGATCAGGGAGAACTCGTGGCCGAGCATGGCCTGCAAGGCGACGCCCACGCCGGGCCCTGGCATCGGCAGGTCAGTCTGCTGGCCATGGAAAGCATCAAAAAAATGCAGGCCGCCGGCCTGAAGGTCGGCCCGGGAGACTTCGCGGAAAACCTGACCACCGAAGGCATCGACCTCCCCAGCCTGCCCCTGGGCACCAAGCTGCGCATCGGCCCGCAAGCCCTGGGCGAGGTCACCCAAATCGGCAAGGAATGTCACACCCGATGCGCCATTTTTCACCAGGCTGGAGATTGCGTGATGCCCAAAGAAGGCATTTTCATCCAGGTCCTGACCGGAGGGACCGTCCGAGTGGGGGACGTGGTGGAAGTGGACAACTGAGGAGGAAGAGACGCCTTTCGCCACTATCTTGAAAAACGAGAACAGCAGGGTCACGCTTTCCGAAAACAGCAGACATGGAATAACCGGCCTGAAGGTCGGAAAGAAAAAGGGTTGCAAGCACAAGCTTGCAACCCTTTAATTTTAATTGGCGTCCCCAAGGGGATTCGAACCCCTGTTACCGGCGTGAAAGGCCGCTACATATTTATTTCTTTTTTGCCGTCTTTTGCTGCTTTGTACTTATCGCTAAAAAAATAGTTAATAAAAATTACCTCTTGACTACTTTTCTTTACTGTGTATTGTGGGGGCGCGTGCATTTTTTTTACCATGTATTGCGGGGGCGCGTGTGGGGGATGATGTGGGGGAGCTTTCACCAGTTCAAGCAGGGGAGGACGGTATGCCCAAGCAAAGCAGGCAGAAGACGAAATATGCAGGTGTTTACGCGGTTCAGAATTCAGACGGATCACGGGCTTTTTATATTCGGTATCGGCGGCCCGGCGAGGCCAGGCTGATCGAAGAGAAGGCCGGAAGCTCCGCCCCTCCCGACCTGATGACGGCGGCGAAAGCGAACCAGCTTCGGACGGATAAGATAGCGGGCCGGACCAGCGCGAACACCGTACAGAGGGAGCAAGGCAAGTGGACCTTCAAGCGGATATTCGGCGCATACATTGAAGACAGGGGGGATTCCCTTCGCGGCGTCATCTCTGACAAGGGAAGGTGGAAAAATTACGCTGAGAAGCCTCTCGGGAGCAAAGCCCCCTCCGAAGCCACCACGCTGGACATGGACCGCATCAGAAAGAGTATGGAGAAGGAAGGGCTTTCCGCTCAGTCGATCAAGCACGTCTTCGCCCTCGTCAAGCGGTTGCTCCACTGGGGTGTCCGCAAGGGATTGATCGACATGCCTTCACAGAAGAAATTGCGCATCGACATGCCCCGCGTTGACAATGAAGTGACCGAGGACTTGAGCGAAGATCAGGTGGGCCGGCTGCTGGCCGCCCTGGATGAAGAAGAAAACCAGAGCATAGCCGACGTTATGCGGCTGGCATTGGTTTCGGGTATGCGACGGGGAGAAATCTTCAGCCTCCAATGGTCCGACGTAAGCCTTGATCGTGGTGCCGTGACCATCCGGAATCCAAAGGGCGGAAAGACCACCTCTCTGCCCCTGAATGACTCCGCCCTGGAGATCATCCGGCGGCAACCCAAGCGCGGCCTCCATGTCTTTACAACCATCGACGGTCACCGCCTTTCTAACGGTTCATATCGGACACTTCGACGGATCAGGGAAAAGGCCGGGCTGCCCAAGTCCTTCCGCCCACTGCACGGCCTCCGCCATGCCTTCGCTTCCCGGCTGGCTGCTTCCGGCGTGGATATGTACGTCGTTCAAAAACTGCTGACCCACAAAAGCCAGGCCATGACCCAGCGTTACAGTCACCTGCGCGACGAGGCCCTGAAGAACGGCGCGGAGGTCGGCGGCAAGGTACTTCCCCTGCGGCCCGCTGCGAACGGATAGCCCACAACGGAACGGCCCGGGCGGGTGGTGATGCACCTGCCTGGGCCTGACCAGAATCATACGGAGGTATGACCATGGCTGAAACTCAATTATCGAACGTGTTGGCTTTTGAAAAGCCCAAGGGGCGGCGCGTGTTGGACCTTCCCGAGGGGTGCATGGCTCCACGGGTGCCCTTCGATTTTCCCGTCCAATATCCGCTTCAGGAAGATGACGACGACACCCATCATTACCAAGCGTTTTTGGATGGCCTGCGGGCCTTTTACTTGCTCATCGCTGCCTGGAATTCTGACTCCGGAAAAGATACTCCGGAACTCCCCGCGAACGGACTCCGCCTTTGGGTCGCGGCTTTGCGTGCTCAATACATGGAGTTGACGGAACGGGGTAACGAGTTTGACGGCCTTGTCCAGGGGCGGGTTGGTTATTGTGGCGTTGCCAACGGACTGGCAGTCCTTGAGAGTGTCCTAAAGAATTACGATTCCGGGATGGTCGGTTGCGGATACGATCTCGGTTGGATAGCTGAACGGCTGGAAGAGCACCGCTTGCAAATATTGGCGTGGCTGAAAGAATTGGAAGCCGATCGCAACCAGAACTGAACACCACACCAAATGACCAAATTTCCCGGCCTACTCGCGGCCTGATCAGTTGCGGGGAAAAGTCGCCGACCCTGGGCGGCCTGGCCGGGCTCACCATCAGGGGAAGTGAGGGGCTTGTGATGTTATCCCATGAAGATCAAATGATGCTGGCAAGGGCGATCCAAAAACATACAGATGCCGAGAATCCCCAGCCTATTGATGTGGAAGATTTCAGGCTGGCATTTCCGGAGCCGGAAACACAAGCACCTTTGAGTGATGATGAGGCCCTGGAATGGATCGCTTTCAGCCCTGAAAGCATCGGCCATGATTTTATCGCTGATCGTATCGCTTCTTGGGCATGGCGTGCTCGTGAAAATCCAGAAGATAATGAAGCACATCTTTTGATCCAAAGGTTGGGCAAAGCCCTCTCAAAGGGCGAGATACGCTCAAGAGGTGGGCAGGAGAAATTCCGCCCCTCAGACGTGCATTATTTCGCCATGTGTTTGAGGCTGGCACATGATTGCATTGCCCCATGGTTTCGGGATTGGAAAAAGGAGCAGGTCAAGATGGATCTGCGTGGCCGCGAAAATTCCTTTGCGACCCGTGTTTCAGAAAGCGTCCCTCCCCAAATGAAATCTTTTGGCGGCCATGGGCGTAAGTGGGGGGCCGTGTTTTATGATCAGTTGATGAAAGGTGGCTCTGAAGCGTCTGCCGACAAGAAGCATGTAAAAAGCCTTCTCGGCTTTCTCATGGAAAAAACAATCCTGGAGTTGCTTGGCAACACAGACTCCAAAACCATTGCCAAGCATCTCAGGCCCGCCAAAGCGCTGGCCTATGCTGATGACTATTCCAAGCGTTACGGCAGAATAGAATTCGGGAAGCCTGCAAAAGACCAAGGGGTGCCGTTCATCCTGCGGTAGCCTCACCCATTCCCCCTCCCTTCGCTCATTCACGAAAAGGGCCAATGAATCGATTGATTCGTTGGCCTTTTTCTTTTGATAGCAAGGGATAGTCTCCAATCCAATCACATGGAAACAGGAGGTTATCCCATGGAATACGTCAATGATGTGGCTGCTGCTGCAAGACTCGGGTTGTCAGTAAAGACGCTGAGGGCCTGGAGACTTCAGGGCCGTGGACCTCGTTACCTCAAGCTCGGGCGGGCGGTGCGGTACCTGGTGCAGGAATTGGATGCTTGGGCTTCCCGGCGAACCGTGATCCCGATCCAAGAACGGGAAGGAGGTCGCCATGCAGCCTCCTGAAAATGAAAACCCCGGCGCAGGGTGGGCACCGGGGCAAGGGGAAAAGCTGGCTGGAACGGCTTCACTTTGCCCCAATCTCCCCGGAAATGCAAGCTTTTCCCGCGACGGAATCTTGAAATCCCTGGCGTCCATCCGCTCCGAGATTGAGCGGCGGCCATGCGGTGGTGCGGAGATGAGCGACCACACCCGCATCCAGGAATTTCAATCTCACATCGAGGCGGCAGGGCTGCGGCCCGGCCATGTTCTGGCGGACGGCACTATCCATAGGTGCCCGGTTGAAAATAAGCCCGGCGCGAAAGATGGAGCGTACATTCTCCACCTGGACGCTCCATGCTCAGGCTATTTTTGCAACCACAGGACGGGCGAATCAGGCACATGGACGGCATCCAATACGGAGGGCATGTCCCAGGCTGACCGGGACCGTATCCGTCAACGGATCGACGCTGCCCGCGCCGAGGCCCAGCGGCAACGGGAAGCTGATCAACAGGCTGCGGCGGAGCGTGCGCGGACCCGGTACGACCGGGCGCGGCCTGCGTCCCCGGATCATCCTTACCTGATCAAGAAGGGCATCAAGCCCCTGCCCGGCCTGCGTCAGTCCGGAAATCTGCTGATCGTCCCGATCATGGACGAGGCCGGGAAAATCGTCTCACTCCAATACATCAGCCCGGACGGTCAAAAGCGCTTCCTGAAGGGCGGGAAGACAGGCGGCGGTCTCTTCGCCATCAAGGGGAGCGGAACCCTGGCCGTCGGCGAGGGCCTGGCTACCAACGCAACCATCCATGAGGCCAAAGGCTGGACCGTCCTTGTTGCCTTCAATGCGGGGAATCTCCGGCGCGTGGCTGAAATCGCCCGGAAGAGATACCCGGATCGGCGGATCATCATCTGCGCGGACAACGACACCGAAACCCAAGGCAACCCCGGCCTGAATGCTGCCCAGGACGCGGCGCGGGCGGTATCCGGCCTGCTGGCGGTCCCGGACATGGGCGGGCGGCCTTGCGACTGGAACGACTACCACCAAGCCCACGGCCTGGAGACCGCCCGGGCGGCCCTGGAGCAAGCCACTCCCCCACCTCCACCAGAACCAAATGCGGAACGGGATCAGAAAGCCAAGTGCCCCCGCATGATCGTTCCAGTTTCCATTGCGGATTTCCTGGCAATGGACTTTCCGCCGCGGCGTAACCTGCTGGCCCCATGGTTGCCTGCGCAAGGACTTGTGATGGTGTTCGCGGCCCGTGGCATCGGCAAGACCTTCTTTTCCTTGGGCGCGGCATATGCCGTAGCTTGTGGGGGCGTCTTCCTGGGCTGGCAAGCGCCCCGTCCGTCCGGCGTGCTGTACCTGGATGGGGAAATGCCCGGAGCAGTGATGCAGGAACGCTTGGCGGCTCTGGTGGCGTCCTCCCAAGAACCCCAGGCCCCTTTGATCCTGGTCACACCAGACCTTCAGCCTGAAGGCATGCCCCGGCTGGACACCACGGAAGGACAAGAGGCCGTCGAGGGCATCTTGACCCCGGACATTGACCTGATCGTCGTGGACAACATCAGCACCCTAACCTGCACCAAGGAGAACGAGGCGGACGGGTGGACCCCTGTTCAAGCCTGGGCGTTGCGTCAACGTGCTCGCGGTCGTTCCGTCCTGTTTGTTCACCATTCGGGCAAGGGTGGCCAGCAGCGTGGCACCTCCCGGCGCGAAGACGTTCTGGACACCGTTCTGAACCTGCGCCGGCCAGTTGACTATGAGCCAGATCAAGGCGCTGTGTTCGAGGTCCACTTTGAAAAAGCCCGTGGACTGTTCGGAGAAGACGTGCATCCGATCGAGGCCCGGCTGTCCATGGACCAGACGGGCAACATGACCTGGACCACTCGCCAGGTCGAAGCCTGCAATTATGAGCGGGTCGTTTCCTTGCTCAACGAAGGCATGAGCCAGAAGGACATTGCCGTCGAGTTGGGGTTGAACAAGTCGAACGTATCCCGGCACGCCAAGAGGGCGAAACATGAAGGACTCGTAACACCGAAAGCGAGGGCCGAGTCATGATTCACAGCGCAACCGGCAGCGCAACTCATGCGCAACTGCCCCCCGCAACCACCTCTGAAAAGCACCCCCAAAACACCCCGAGTTGCGCAGTTGCGGCACCTAGGGGGCGCAACTGCGCAACTCAAGGCCATTACAGCGCAACCGGCAGCGCAACCAGTGCGCAACTACCCCTGAAAAACAGCGCAACTCAGAGGCCCAAAATCAGCCCCAAAAGTTGCGCAGTTTTGAGCCAGAAAAAACGCCTTTGCCAGCGCAACCGGCAGCGCAACCAGTGCGCAACTCGGAAGAAATCAGTTCTCCGGCTCGGGAGTTTTTAGAGTTGGCTGTCAGGGAATTCGTAACACTCCACACCGACGGGCGCGGCGGGCTTTGGTGGTCGTCTCAGAAGTATTTCGATGACCCCGGCTCCTTGGGCTACGTCTCTGAAATCTGGAGCGAGGCATGGCCGTGCTTGTTCAAGCTGCTGACCTCGGGCGGCCTGGACCACCTCCTGCACCGGCGGACCACCTCCACCTCCCCGTCCTTGCCCCTGGAGCGGCCCAGGCGGAAGCGGATCACCAAAGAGATGCTGGAGCGCTATCGAAAGGCGCGGCCCTGGATCGAGGCGCACATGCCTGCACTCCTGGCCCAGGCCTGGACCCGGCGCACCCTCTTTCGGGCTGGGCGGCATCCTCACCCCTGCGGGCAGTGGGGTTTGGCCTGGTCCTCGGGCTGGACCTCCCCCCACTTGGCCCGCGTGGAGATCGGCGAAGACGGCGTGGCCTTCGTCCTGGCGGAACCTCACCGGACTGTCACTCAGACGGCCCGGCCCGTTTAATACAACCACCAACCAACTGGAGAAAATATCATGCAATTTCAAAAGGCACAGAGAAAGAAGGCGAAACTTCGGCTTGCCCTGTCCGGCCCGAGTGGATCCGGGAAAACTTATTCCGCCCTGCTCATCGCCAAGGGACTGGCACCCGGCGGACGTATCGCCATGATCGACACCGAAGGCGGCTCCGGTGAACTGTACGCGGACCACGAAGGCATGCCGGAATATCACTGCTTGCAATTCTCACCGCCATACTCCCCGGACAGAGCCGTGAAGGCGATCCAGGCGGCGAAGAGCGCCGGTTTCGATGTTGTGATTTTCGATAGCCTTTCCCACATCTGGATGGGTGAAGGCGGCCTGCTGGAGATGGTCGACACTGCGGGGAAAGGGCTTAGCGGGAACACGTTCGCGGCATGGAAAGCGGTACGGCCGCACGAAAAGAAATTCCTGGAAGCCCTGGTGCGGACGGACATTCACATCATTGCGACCATGCGCACCAAGACGGCCTGGGAAATCACGAAGGACGAAAAGACCGGCAAGGCCAAGCCCGTCAAGCTGGGACTGAAACCGGAGCAACGCGAGGGCCTGGAGTATGAATTTACGGTTGTCCTGGACTTGGCCGTGGAAGGCAACGTGGCCTCGGCATCCAAGGACCGTACGGCCTTGTTTCGCGGGAAATACTTCGTCCCTGGAGAGGCCACCGGGGTTCAGCTTCGCTCCTGGCTGGACAACGGGACCGACGCCCCGGCCCCGGCAACTCCCTCGGAAGCACAGCAACCGACGTGCCCCGCACCGTCGGCCCCCGCGGCTTCCGCTCCGGAACAACCCCAGGGCCCGGGCATGCAGGTGGACATGATCAGCGAACCCCAGCGCAAGAAGATTTTTGCTATGGGCCGGGAACTCGGCCTGGACAAGGATGAAATCCTGAGCAGGGCCAACGTCTGGTTGAAGAAGGTCAATCGCCCCGAGGTGGCCAGCATTGCCGATCTGGATAAGTGGTCAGCAAGTGGCTTGATCGAGGCCATGAGCAAGGCCAAGCCCCAGGCCGAAAAAGCCCCTGAGCAGGCCCCGGCCCCTGAACCCGCAAACCCGCCCATGGACGCCATGCCCTGGTAGCAGAAGGAGATTATCATGCAACACACCATCTTCATCGACCTGGAAACCTTGCCCGGTGAAAGCCGTCCTGATCCCTCGGAAATTCAAGCCCCGGCCAACTACAAAGACCCGGCCAAAATTGCGGCGTATCAGCTTGAGAAGGTGGAAGAAGCCTATCGACGGCAAGCCTTGGACTCCATGACCGGGCGCATTCTGACAATCGGTTACGCCATCGACGACGCGGACCCCGTGGCCCTGACCGTGGGCATGACCGTGGAGACCGAGACCGAGGCCCTGGAGCGGCTGGAAGATGTGATTGATCCCCTGCCACGGCCAATCGTTTGGGCAGGGCACAACGTCAGGGCCTTCGATCTTCAATGGTTGTGGCGGCGATCGATCCGCCATGATTGCGCAAGGCTGGCCCAGACGATCCCCAGGGAGCGGTACAGCAAGTACGTGATCGACTCCATGGAGATTTGGGCAGGCCCGGACTACCAGGCGCGTGTTTCCCTGGACAAGGTTGCCCGGTTTCTCGGGCTGGGTGCGAAGACGGAAGGCATGGACGGCTCCAAGGTTTTCGACTTCTGGCAGGACGGCAAGCTGGAAGAGATCAGCGAGTATTGCCTTCAGGACGTAGCCCTGGCCCGTGATGTGATCCGCGTCCTGACCTTCGGGCAAGGGAGGCTGACATGCAACTGATCTTGGACAATCAGGCGACCTTGGCCGGGCTTTCCCCCGGCCCGGTTCGCCGGGAAATAGAGCTGGCCCTGTCCATGAAAAACCCCGCCTTCACCGAAGCCGAGAAGCGCGGGCGCTGGACCGGGAACATCGACGAGGTGCTGAAGTTCTACAAGCCAGTGGTGGACGGCATCCAGTTCCCCAGGGGCGCGGCACGTATGGCCTGGAACGTCCTGCACAAGCACGGAATCAAGCCGGAGGTCGTGGACAACCGTTTGACCCTGGAGCCGGTCAAAATGGCGTTCAAGGGCAGTTTGCGGCCCTACCAGGAGGCAGCAGCCAAAGCAGCCTTCCGCGTGTGTGACGGTGTGCTTCAGGCCGCAACCGGCGCGGGGAAAACGGTCATGGCGCTGAAGGTCGCCGCCGTTCGCAAGCAACCGTGTTTGGTCGTCGTTCATTCCAGGCCGCTCATGGATCAGTGGGCGGATCGGATTGAAGCCTTCCTGGAATGCAAGCCGGGAATGGTCGGCGGCGGGAAATTCGATGCCCGCCCCCTGACCGTGGGCATGGTTCAGACCATCAAGAATCGGCTCCCGGAGTTGGTCAAGCTGTTCGGTCAGGTCATCGTTGACGAGTGCCACCGGACGCCCTCCACCACGTTCGCGGAAGTGGTCCGGGAATTCCCCGCCAAGTTTCGGCTTGGAATCTCCGCAACCCCGTACCGACGCGACGGGCTGACGCCCCTGATCCACCACGTCCTGGGGGAAACCGTTCATCGTGTTGACCCGAAGTGTCTTGCCGAAACCGGCGCCGTCCTCCGCCCCCGGGTGCGGTTGGTCAAGACGGGTTTTTCGTACGACTTCGCCGACGACTACGCGGACATGATCAGCGCCCTCGTGGATGATCAGGTTCGGAATTTCCGAATCCTCCGCGTGATCCAGGAGACCGCCAAGCCCGCACTGGTGGTCAGTGATCGGGTGGAGCATCTGCGGACGCTGGGGGCAATGGTTGCGGACAAATGCCCGGACCTGCGGCCCGCGATCCTCCACGGCAGCACCCCGGCCACCAAGCGGACCAAGATCATCGAGGCCCTGGCCGAAGGGCGCGTGGATGTGCTCCTGGCCTCTGCTTCACTTGTGGGCGAGGGCTTTGACGCTCCCGGATTGAGTGACCTGATCCTGGCCACTCCATGCAAGTGGTCCGGGCGGCTCATTCAGATTTGCGGGCGCGTCCTCCGGCCTGCACCGGGGAAACAGCCCACGATCCACGACGTCGCCGATACGCTGCAACCGGTCCTGGCGCACCAGGTCAAGGAACGGGTGAAGGTTTACCGGCAGGAGTTTGACTATGATCCTTCCGCGGAGGTGGACGATGACGAATAAAGCATGGCTGGGCGTTGATCCCGGCGCATCCGGCGCGGCGGCCCTGATCACGAACGAAGGCGAGGCCCTGGTTATGGACTGGCCCGGAAGTATCCCCCTTGCCCTCGGAACGCTTCGGGCCTGGAAGCTGGAGCACCGCATTGAACTGGCCGCCCTGGAATCTGTTCACGCCATGCCCAAGCAAGGCGTTTCAAGCATGTTCAAGCTCGGCATGAACTTCGGAGCATGGCAGGCCATACTTGCCGCCCTGAGCATCCCCACGGTGCTGGTACGCCCTCAGGAATGGCAAAAAGGATGTCTCCATAAAAGCGACGGCACGGACACCAAGTGTCAAAGCCTGGAAGCAGCCCGGAGGCAATGGCCGGACGTGGACCTGGACCTGAAAAAGCACCATGGCCGATCCGATGCCCTCCACCTGGCCGAGTATGCGCGAAAGCGAGGATGATGAGCCAAAAGCCTTGGCCGATCTCCTGGCTGATCTGCCCGAGTGGATCAGCCGGAGGCAGGCCGCAAACCTGATTCCTGGGCTGATCACGGCCAAAGCGCTGGCAAATCTGGACCACCGGAGACGCGGGCCATGGAAGTGGAGATACACCGGGCGGGGGATTCAGTACGAGACGAAAGCCTTTCTGGTGTGGCTGGAAGAGAAGTTCCTGTGATCAAAACTTTTCGGCGGGAATGACCCTTACATGCACGAAATAGCGGGCTTGCTTGTCAACTTTCTCCCCCGAAACCCCGCATAACCATTCACTTAATCCAAAACATGCTTGCAATTTACAAGCATCGATGGGGGCTAAAAGCATATGACGAAAGGAAAAATCAACGATCGCAAGTTAAAACAGATGCTTAGGGAAGGAAAAAGCAAGAAGCACTGTGCCGCTCACTTCAACTGCTCCGTTTCCGCCATTGATCAGCGCATCAGGAAGCTGGAAATCGTCGTCTCCAAGGATTTGGTGATGAACGTCAAGCGGGCCGAGAAGGTTGCCGAGGAAAGCTTTGACGCTGTTGCACAGTTGAAGCGCATCCACAAATCCGCCACGGACAGCTTGGCGAAACTGGAAGGCGTTATGAGTGGGAAGGTGGACCCGAAAGAGTTGCAACCCCTGCTCTCAGGCAAGACCAGTGTTGCCGAAGCTCACGTCAAATACCTGGCCGAGGTCCGCAAGCAGTTGGACTTGAGCCATAACATTTTCAGAAGCCTGTACGACATGCGCCAAGTTCAGAAATTCCAGCAGGTGGTCATCGAGGAATTACAGCAGGCGGATCCGACACTGGCGAAACGAGTGATTGACCGGCTGGCCGTGCGCAGCGTGGTGAACTCATCCCTGGCCCTGACCTGATCCGCCCAGGGCGGTTTCGCTGCCCCATATTTACGCTGTACGGGCTTTTCTCCAAGGGGGTTGAGATCTATCCCCCTTTGTTTTTTCTCCATGTGGCGGGGAGAGGTTCAAGATTTTTCGGAAAAACTCCCGGAGCATTTTTTCCGGTGGGCGGGGATCGGAATGAATGCCGTCAGGGTTGGGGAGGGGATTTCGAGGAAGCCGGGGTGGGGGCAGGGCAAAAGATTTTGGTAAAATATACCGTCGCGTTTACAAGTGGGGAGGTATATGGAGCGAAAAAAGTTTTCGCGGCCACTACGGGGGCATGGGGGGGGCAAGGGCACGGGGGGGGCTGGGGGTGGGTAGCGGCTGGCCAAGCCACGCGAAGGCACGGGCTTGATGGTCGACGCTCCTTGCGTCCATCGTCGTTCCATTGGCTTGTCGCTCTTGCGCTACACGTCTTCATGATAAACGTGGTGGCTGGTCTGTCTCTGTATAGTAGACTGTACCAACAAGCCTTCTTGATGTATGGTGTTATCAACAAGTAAATGATTCCCGGTTCATTATCCTTTCAAAGCGAGGTACTGAGATGGAAACAAGTTTTGCCGTTGAGAGTCCAAAGGCTTCCGGACAGAAACAAGCCAGACCAAACCCCAACATTGTTATCTGGGATGACGAATGGGTTCCAAATGACGATAAGAAATTCTGGAACTTCTTGGATAACACAAAGCTCAGACGAAGCGCTGAGCATAACAACCTTCCAAATCCTCATGATGTTGTTCACATGTGGAAGAATGACAAAGAATTCCTTCAGCAGTCACCGGAGCGTCAAAAGGCTTTGGTCAACAATCTGTTCGAATCCTATTCGGAGTTCATGAACAGGAGCCAAAAGCGAGCCTTTGACGAGGCCTTTGGTGAGGAACAAGACGGCTGGCTTTCCCCTCCGACTGCTGAAGAGCTTCGGAATCACCGCGAGGGCTGGCTTTCCCCTCCCTCCCCTGAAGAGTTGGCCGCGTGGGAAGCTGAGAACCGCCAGCCTCCTATGACTGAAGCCGAGTTCGATGCCTTATGGAGGGAAAACTACGACCCCAACTCGGCGAGCATCCGGCTCCAAACCGGGTTGGACAATGCGGCCCGAAGCGTGATCTCTGCTCCTGGCCGGGCTGTTCGGGCTGTTCGTGATGGTCTGGATCGTCTTCGACCCGAGCAGCGGGCGTGGTACAATCCCGCCCCGGAAGAGATCGAAGCGCAAACGCGAAGGGACGAATCCCGGCAGGCAGCGCCCAGGCAAGCCCCTGGTGCTGGATCAAGTCCGTTAAGGATGACGAACGATGTCCAGTTGCGGCCCGCGGGGGAAGCGGTTGTGGAGGCTGGTCGCAGCATGATGGATTATGGCCGGCGCGTCATTGGCGGCCTCGGTGAGTACTTTGCCCGTGCGCGAGAGCAACCGCCTGTGCGTGTACAACACGCGCTCCGGGTGGTTGAGGGTTTGCAGGCAAAGATGGAGAACGGCCAGCAGCTCACCCCGGAAGAGGGCCAGCTTTTCGCGCGCGAAGTCGCGGTCCTTGAACGCTCCGGGCAAGGTCAACACGTTGTCCGGACGGGGATTGACAGGAAGACCGGGCGGCCCGTGGCCCAGGCTGCGGACGGGCGGATTGGGTTCTTGAATTAGGGTCTTGCCGTTGCCTTGCTTTCCATGCTTGAATGATCCTCGAAGCCCGCTCCCAGGTCGCGACGACTACAGACAGGCGCGGCTTGCGTAGCTCCGGATGAGCACAAACCTCACCGGCTGCACCGGGCTTCTCCCCTCACCCTTCACCAGGATCACGCCATGCAGCCAGACAAAGACAATAGTCTCTTGACTCCATCTGAGATCGAAGCGCTCAGGAAAGACAAGAAAGAGGCCCACGAGCAGCTAAAGGGCAGATCGAAACATCTGTTTGAGGGGCTGACTGTAGCCCCGGCCAAAGGGGGCGATGACGGCCCCGTGTCTTCAATCAATCGTCTCTTGACGCCCTCCGAGATCGAATCGCTCAGGCAAGACTTGAAGCAGGGAGTGGAACAGTTGAAGGGCAGGTCGAAACACCTGTTCGAGAATCTGAAGGATCGGCAAGGCTGAACACGTCTCTGGTGATTGAAGGGGGGTGTCTATTTGACAAGCCCCGGCCTCCCGGCAGGATCATCGCCCAGGAAATCGCCGCGAGAGAGTCCCGACTCCGGGTGTCAGATCGAGGGCGGCGACTTCCAGAACGATGCCCATTTTTGCCTTGCATGTGGGGGATAGTGTGGGGGGAAAAGAAAAAGGGTCACGGATAAAATCCGTAACCCTTTAATTTTAATTGGCGTCCCCAAGGGGATTCGAACCCCTGTTACCGGCGTGAAAGGCCGATGTCCTGGACCAGGCTAGACGATGGGGACACTGGGTATGATGTGGCTGGGGGACTAGGATTTGAACCTAGGTTGACGGAGTCAGAGTCCGTAGTCCTGCCGCTAGACGATCCCCCAGCGCAAAGTCCGTACAACTATGCAAAAGGGGGCCGTTTGTCAACATTTTTTGCGAAAAAAACCTTTTTTCCACTCAAGACCGAAAAGAAATATTTCGGAATCCGCTATGCAGCAGCCGCCAAACGGCGAGTCCGCTTTTTCAACAGATTAATTTTGCGGCGCAAGCGATTCCGGTCCTTGCGCTGGGTGCCGGGCAGTTGATCTTTTTCAGTGCGCAGCGTGCGCACCTGACGCTTCAACGACCAAATCTGGTCCTTATACGGAGAAGGCCCCTTGTTCTCTTCGTCCGTACTGAAACCAAGAGCTTCGCGCACGGCGACCACGAGGGCGTCTTTATCCATTCCGCTGGCCCCGGTAATCTGGGGAATCTGAGAAATGCACAATTCACGAAGTTCCTTGGCGGTCATCTTGTCCAAGGGTTTTTTCAAAACAATATTCTTTTCCTCACTCATTCCTTTCTCCTTGACTATCTCACTCGGGGCGGTCGTCCACCCGGTTCGTTGTTGCCGCGCACGGTTCGCTTTTGTTGCGCGATTTCACCTGTTCAAGCGATCGAACATATTTCCGGTAGCAACGCTCAAGCGCTGGGACGGCGGAAAACCGTTTAACCGGGTGGTTCGTTCCTTCCAGCCTCACGCCTGCTTGCACATAGATCTCCGGCGAAAAGCGCGAAGCGGTCTTCTTCCCTTCCCGCAGAGCGGTTCCCATTGCATCCGCTACCGCGACCAAGGAAGATCGGCCACCTAGCAGATCAAGGCGGACTTTGTCAAAGACTTTTTCTCCCAAGGCGGCATTGACGGCTCGCAGAATCGTCGGCGCGTGGAAATGCATCTCCTGCATTACCATGGGGTCCTCAACGCCCAGCAGCAGCGTGGTCTTGTTGCGACCCAAGGGCTTGGCCATATCCGCGATTTCGGGACCGACCACAATGGGCCAGGACGACCAGATTTCGGCAAGCCGCCATTGGAATCGGCGCTCCGCCCTGTTCCAAAAATCATGGAGGATGTCGCGCGCTTGGTACGTCATGTCAAAAAGGCCGCAAAACAAACGTCACGCGCCGTTGTACCTCCCGCCCGGCATGCCGAAGGTTGGCGGCGCGTGACGTCGATCATGCTAGATCTTGGCCGCGGTGCGCAGATCGGCCACGGCGTCCGTGGTTTCCCAGGTGAAGTCCACGTCTTCACGGCCAAAGTGGCCATAGATCGAGGCCTTCTTGTAGACGGGCCGCTGCAGATCCAGGCGCTTGCTGATGTAGAACGGGCGCAGGTCGAAAACCTCGCGTACGGCCTTGGTCAGCACTTCGTCGGAAACCACGCCGGTGCCCCAGGAGGTGACCAGGGTGGAGATGGGCTCGGCCACGCCGATGGCGTAGGCCACCTGCACTTCGCAGCGGTCGGCCAAGCCCGCGGCGACCACGTTCTTGGCGATGTAGCGGGCCATGTAGGCTCCGGAACGGTCCACCTTGGACGGGTCCTTGCCGGAAAATGCTCCGCCGCCGTGGTTGCCCATGCCGCCGTAGGTGTCCTGGATGATCTTGCGTCCGGTCAGCCCGCAGTCGGCCAAAGGGCCACCCAGGACAAACCGTCCGGTGGTGTTGATGAAAATCCGCGTCTTTTCGTCGAGCATTTCCTCGGGCAGGCTCTTAAAAATGACTTCCTTCTTGATGGCTTCCACCAGGTCCGCGTAAGCGATGTTCTCGTTATGCTGACAGGCGATGACCACGTTGTCGACCCTCTTGGGCTTGCCCTGCTCGTATTGGATGCAGACCTCGGTTTTGCCGTCGGGGCGCAGAAAGTCGAGAATGTTGTTCTTGCGAACATAGGCCAGGCGGCGGGAAAGCTTGTGGGAATAGAATATTGGAGCAGGCATCAGGGTCGCGGTCTCGTTCACGGCGAAACCGAACATCATGCCCTGGTCTCCGGCTCCTTGTTCCTCGGGCTTGGTTCGGTCCACGCCCATGGCGATATCCACGGACTGTTTGTCGATGGAGGAAATCACGGCACAGGTGTCCGCGTCGAAGCCCATCTCGGAACTCGTGTAGCCGATCTCCCGGACGGTTTCCCTGACGATTTTGGGCAAATCCGCGTAGGCGTTGGTGGAAATCTCACCGGCGATGAAGGCTAGGCCCGTGGTCACCAGAGTTTCGCAGGCCACACGGGCCGTGGGATCCTGAGCGATGATGCAGTCCAGGACCGCATCGGAGATCTGGTCCGCGACCTTGTCCGGATGACCTTCCGTGACGGACTCCGAGGTGAAGAGATAGGAACTGGTATTCCCGTGCATGCGTCTTTCCTCCTTAATGGATGTTTTTTTTGTCCGGGCTGATGATGCCGCCGGAAACCAGCAACTTGAAGGCGTCTTCCACGCCCATCTCCATGGGGATCACGGAGTGCTCAGGGACCATCAGAAAAAAACCGGATGTAGGGTTGGGTGTAGTAGGAACAAAAACATTTAAAACATTGAGACTAGTCTTGCGTTGGGTCTCGCCGGTGGCGACACCGGTAACGAACCCCAAAGCATAACTGCCTTCCTTGGGAAACTCAACCAGGACGACCCGCTGAAAATCCTGGGGGGAACGGTTGAAGATGGTCTCCACCAGCTGCTTGACCGCCAGATAGAGCTTGTTGACCAAGGGAATGGCTTCGATGATCCGGTCCCAGACGCTGACCAGCTTGCGGCCCAGATAGTTACGGACCAGAAATCCGGTGGTCAGGACGACAACGAACACCAGGATCAAGCCCAAGCCGGGAATACGGAACGGCAGAAAATTTTCTGGCCGCAGAGGTGGAGGAAGAAAGCGCAAGAATCCATCCACCCAGTTGAACAGAAGGCGCAGGAAGAAGAACGTGGCCAGGACCGGGGTCAAAAACAGGATCCCGGCCAGAAGGTTCGTCTTGATGAAGTGCTTCAGCCTGGACAATGGGCCGCGAGGGGGGGCGTCTCTGAGCATCACTGATGGTCTCCACCTGGGCCTGATCAACCGGCCTGCTCGACGATCCGGTTCGCCGCGTCCACAAGCACGACCTTAGGCTGCAAATCCGCGTATTCATCCAGGGTGAGCCAGGCATAGGCGACGATGATCACCATGTGGCCCGCGGCTCCCTTCAGTGCGGCGGCCCCATTCAGGCACATTTGACCCGGTTCGCCAAGAATGGCGTACGTCCGCAGCCGCTCGCCGTTGGTCAGGTTGTACACGTCCACCCGTTCATGCGGAAGAATGCCCGAGGCCTCCAAAAGATTCGGGCAAATGGACAAGCTACCTTCATAATCCACCCGCGCCTCGGTGACCGTGGCCCGATGGATTTTTCCGATCATGAAACAGCGACGCACCATGGAATCCCCATTATTTTCTTGAAATCAAAATGTTATCAATCAGTCTCGCGTTGGCGAAGCGCACGGCCACCGCGATCAGGACCGGGCCGACCACCTCTTCCACGGGATAGAGCTGATCCGGATCCACCACGGCCATGTACTCAACATGGCCCAAAGGTATTTCCCGGTCATATATTTCGCCCAGGGCGGCCAGCAGTAGGGTTGCGTCGGCCTCTCCCTCTCCGACCAGCCGCGCTACATACAACAGGCCGCGATGGATGGCCGGAGCCTGGGCCCGTTCCTCGGGGCCAAGATTGACGTTGCGCGAACTCATGGCCAGACCGTCGGACTCACGCACCGTCGGCCTGCCGTGTATCTCCACGGGAAGATTCAAGTCTCTTGTGATTCGCCGGATGACGGCCAACTGCTGCCAATCCTTTTCTCCGAAAACGGCCAAGGCCGGGTTGGTCAGCACGAACAGCTTGGCAACCACCGTGGCCACGCCTCGAAAATGTGTCGGCCGCTGCACCGCGCACAATCCGCGGCACAGGGACGGCGCTTCCACCCAGGTGGCATAACCTTCCGGGAACATGGCCTCGGCCTCGGGCATAAACAGGACGTCCACGCCCGTTTCCTCGGCCAGTCGGGCGTCGCGTTCCGGATCACGCGGATAGAGCTTCAAGTCTTCTCGCGGCCCGAATTGGGTCGGATTGACGAACAGACTGACCAGAAGCGCGTCAGCGTGTTCCTTGGCCCAGCGCATCAAGGCCAGATGCCCTTCATGAAAAAAGCCCATGGTCGGCACCAGGGCCAAACGTTCGCCGACGCAGCGCCGCTGCATGGTCCAGGATTGGATCTCGTCCGGCTGGGTGATGATTTTCATACGCTCCTCCACCATAGTGGTTGCTTGTCGCGACAAACCGTCTGCAGACGCGGCGTCCAACAATACCCGGATTCAAAAAACCTCGCCAGACCCGTCCCGGTAGTCCACCCGCTCCAGGCACAGCCCACGAGCCGGAGCCGTTGCCGGAGCCGATTCACGGCGCCCTTGCGCGAGAATGTTCATGACCTGGTCCGTGGTCAATCGGCCCTTGCCGACCATGACCAGACAGCCCATAAGGTTGCGGACCATCTGCTTCAAAAAGCCGTCGGCGGTGAACAACCAAACGCTTTCTTGCGGATATATTCCAGCCCGGACATGAATGTCTTGCACCGTGCGCACCGGGCTGCGGACCGGAGTGCCTCGATTTTGAAACGCGGACCAGTCCCTGCGGCCAAGCAGTTTCAAAGCTGATTGCGCCATGGCGTCCCGGTCCAGTTCGCCGACCTGCCAGACATAGGCCCTGCGCTGGGGCAACAGCCATCGCGGTTCGTGCCAGAGGGTATAAGTGTAGGTTTTTTGGATCGCGTCGAAACGAGCGTGGAAGGTTTCAGAAACCTGCTCCAGGCGGACAATGGTCACGTCCGGGGGCAAAAGCGCGTTTAAAGCACGCTGCCACGGGAGATCGCGGCGGTTTGCGGGCACGTCCACATGGGCGACCTGCCCCAGGGCGTGAACTCCCGCGTCCGTCCGTCCCGCCCCATGGACCCGGACGGGGCGACCGGCCAGTCGCTCCAAGGCGGCCTCCAGGCATCCCTGGACCGTACGGGCACCGTCCTGAAGCTGCCAGCCGTGGAATCCGGTCCCGATGTAGGCGACCTGGAACTTCAGGCGGATCGCGGGATCAATCTTCGTCACCGGCTTCTACCAATTCTCCTTCGGCAATGCGTTTTTCGCTTGAAGAAAATGCAGTTATCGGGGTCGGCGTCGGGATCGGGATCGGGATCGGGATCGGTATCGGGATTGATACTGTTTGTTCGCCAATAAGCCTGATTCGACCCCGATGCCGATACCGATACCGATACCGAAAGAGAAGCTTTGAATGAGAAATGGTCTTACTGCAAAGGGAGTTGCATCCTGGTCAGGGCTTCGGTCAGGCGAGCGGCCTTTTCCGCGTCCACGAAGGAGAGCACCTCGCCGGCGTTGCGACCGCGCATCCCGGACAAAATCTTGACGGCCACGGGTTCTTCCAACGCCTCCAGGGCCTTGGCCGCCTCACGAGGCTTCATGTTGGAGTAGACGTCCACAAGATGTTTCATCTTGCGATCCTTGAGCACATCCGCTTCCTCAAGCATGCCCTGAATCCGGGACTCCAACGCCTGGAGGCGATTCAGCTTGGCGTCGAGTTCGTTTTCCAAAGCGCGCAAGGTCTGCTCCTGTCGTTGAACCTCCTCCTGACGTCGCCGCAGATTTTGCCACTCCTCGGAGAGGTCGCCCTGGGCCGCCATTTGTCGTGGTGCCCCGGCGTTTTGGCCCGGTGCGTCGGCCTGGGCCACGTCCCACGCTCCGGGGATCTCCGCGGCCGGGCCTTCTTGGGCGTGGGCCGGTTTCGTAGTGGCCAGGACGGCCTCGGCCACGACGCTTCCCGGATGATCCGAAACGTCGGTTCCGCTCCAGACGGCCAGGAAGATCAGCTTGCACAAGCTGAGTACGGCCACGGCGGCCAGAAGATTAGAAATCTTTATATTGATGCCGAATGGTTGCCATTTCATCGAGGTCCTTTTGCTCGTTGCTTTTTTCTTGCGCATGGAATTCCAGGGCTTTTTTGTTTCGAAGTCGTTCCAGAATCTTGGCGTCCTTGGATCGTTGGATCAGTTCGCCCCGACATGAGGCGACCCGGTTCGCCAGGTTTTGCAGTCGATACTCTTCACGCTGCACATCCTGCAAAAGGCGTTCCCTATAGGTGCTCCACAGCCAGAACTCGTCGGGCGTCAGCAGGTGACGGCTTTCCAAACGAGCGCCCGCTTCGTCCTGTTTGGCGCGGAGCTGTTCGACTCTCCGGGCCTGGGTCTGATAGTCTCGCTGAGCCGCCGCAAGCTCCAACCGGGCATTGTCCACAAGTTGACGCCGGTAGTCCAGAACGTTTTCCAGGGAAAAATGAAACGGCTTGGGCATGATTCATGTACCGGCGAGTATCCATCCGAGAAAAACGCCCAGCTCGCACCAGACGATTCCGGCTCCCAGGAAGTCGCCGTTGACGCCGCCCCGGAGTCGAGCCAGGCGGATCAAAAACAGCAGGCCCGCGCAGCCCAGCAGGCCGCTGAACAAGAGTGCCTTCCAGGGCACGAACGCGATTCCCAGGGCCAAGGCCGTCCCGACGGCCCAGGCCAAACGCCGGCCCGTGGCCGCGGCCAGGAAAATCCCGGCCAGGCCCGGTCGACCCAGCTCACGGGTCCGCCAAGCCAGGCCCACGGCCGCGGTCCGCCCCAGGACCGGAGCCCAGATCAGCACTCCCCACGCTCCATGGGCGAATATTTCCGGCAACAGGATCACGTACCCCGTCAGCCCCATGAACAGCCCCATGCCGCCGAAGGCTCCCATCCGGCTGTCCTTGAGCACCTCCCAGAAGCGCTCCCCCCGGGCCCCGCTGCCCCAGGCGTCGCACAGGTCGACCCAGCCGTCCCAGTGCAAGCCGCGAGTCAAAACCATGGTCAGCCCCAACCACAGCCAAGCCTGAACCCATGGGCGGCCCTCGCCCAGGCCGAGCATGAAGGGCAGCGTCGCGAGAAAGCCAAGGTACAGCCCGACAAGAGGGAACCAACGCACCCCGCGACCCAGGGTTTCGGCGTCGGCGATCCGGGCCGGAGCCAGCCGGGTCAGAAACCCGGCGGCCAAGATGAATTCATGCCATATTCGCAAGCAACGCCTCGCGGGTCTGATAATAAACAAATATTCGTAACCACTAAGAAGGACGCGACTACGGCTTCATGGCTTTCAGGGCCTGATACAGGGCCTGGGTTCCGTCGCGGCCGTGACCCAGGGCCGAGGCTTCCTTGTACAGCCGTTCCACCAGGTCCAGTCCGGGCAAATGGATGCCCATGCGCCGGGACTCGTCCAGGGCGATGCCCATGTCCTTGATGAAATGGTCGATCATGAATCCCGGGGCATAGTCGCTCTTGAGAATGCGTGGGGCCAGATTTTCCAGGCTCCAGCAGTTGGCCGCGCCTTTGGTCACGGATTCCAGAACCTTGGTGGGCTCCAATCCGGCCGCCGCCGCGTAGATCAGACTTTCACAAACTCCGATCATGGTCCCCGCGATGACGATCTGGTTGCACATCTTCGTGTGCTGACCAGCCCCGGCCGGTCCCTGATGGACGATGTTCACGCCCATCAGTTTGAGCAGGGGAAGCACGGCCTGAAAAGTCGTTTCGTCCCCGCCGACCATGATGGACAGCTTGGCGTTGCGCGCCCCCACGTCCCCTCCGGAAACCGGAGCATCCAGGGCGGTGGCTTGGCGTTGCCGCGCGGCTTCGGCGATTTCCACGGCCAGGCTGGGACTGGTGGTGGTCATGTCCACGCAGGCCCGGCCCGGTCGCAAACCGGCCACCAGCCCTCGTTCCCCGAAATACACTTCCCGGACATCCGGAGGGAAGCCGACTATGGTGAACACCACGTCCGCGGCTTCGGCCACGGCCTTGGGCGAGTCGGCCCAGTCCGCGCCGTTATCCAGCAAGATTTGGGCTTTGGCCTTGGTCCGGGTGAACACCACGGCCTTATATCCGGCGTCCAGAAGATGCCCGCACATGGACAACCCCATCACCCCGGTCCCGATCCATCCAATCCTCGTAGTTTCCGGCGTCACGACACTCATGTCGTTAGTCATCGTTTTCCTCCTTGGCTTATTGCATTGGACATCGCATTGTCCGTGGGCCGCGTCAGCGATTCTCACGCGACGAACACGGCCAAGCGTCAAACCTGAAGCGGCTTCTCCGTCGGGCTTCCGGCCATGGCCAGGATGGGTGCGATGATCCGGGTCATGGCCTGAGCCGTGGGGCCGTCGGAGTGGACGCGCAAAAAGGCGAATCCTTCGTCCCCGGCCCGGGCCACTTCCGGGTCCAGGGGGATTTTTCCCAGAAACGGCACTCCGGCCTCTCCGGCCAAGGCCTCGCCCCCGCCGCTACCGAATATATTTTCCACCTGGCCGCATTTGGAACAGACGTGACCACTCATGTTTTCCACGATGCCCAGCACCGGATTGCCCAACTCGGCGCAGAAGGTCACGGAGCGGCGGACATCGTCCACGGCCACTCCCTGAGGGGTGGTCACGATCAAGGCCTTGGCCTCCGGTCCCAGAAGCTGCAAGACGGAAAGCGGCTCGTCTCCGGTCCCCGGAGGGCAGTCCACCACCAGATAATCCAGATCGCCCCAGGCGACGTCGCGCAGAAACTGCTTGATCACGCCCATCTTGGCCGGTCCGCGCCAGATCACGGCCTCGCTGGCGCTGGACAGGAGAAACCCCAGGGACATGACCCACAGATTCGGTCCGGCGCTGAGCGGTTCCAGCCGCCCGGCATCCAGCCGGGCCCGTTCTCCGCCCAGGCTGAGGAGCCGAGGCAGACTTGGTCCGTGGACGTCCACGTCCAACAGCCCGGTCTTCATGCCGGCCATGGCCAGGGCCTGGGCCAGGTTCACGGCCACCGTGCTCTTGCCCACGCCGCCCTTGCCGGACAGGACGACGATTTTGTTCTTGATCCTGGCCAAAGCAGTGCACAGGGCCTGCTCTTCCTCGTTTTTCCCGCCGCATCCCTGCTTGTCCGAGCAGGATTCGCACGCATGGTTGCTCATAATCTCAAATCTCCTCAATGGTTGGTTTGCAAAACAATCTGAAGCAAGCGTCTCAGGCAAGCGTACCCGGCCCGGACGAACAAGGCCGGACGAATTGCCGACGACTCGAGAATGGTATAAGAACACGCGCAAAACAAGAGACAAACGCGGTTCAGCCACTAACCCCGATTCGTCGACAGGGGAAGGCCCGGTCCGCCTAATTTGGAGGTCAAACACATCATGACGTTTCCCAGTTTACGTTTTGGCGACATGGTTGCCAAGGTTCCCATCGTCCAAGGCGGCATGGGCGTGGGCATATCCCTGTCCGGCCTCTCCTCCGCCGTGGCCAATCAGGGCGGAGTCGGCGTGATTTCCGCGGCCATGATCGGCATGAGTGAGCCGGATCTGGCCAAAAATTACGCCGAGGCCAACATCCGCGCCCTGCAGCGGGAAATCCGCAAGGCCAAGGAAATGACCAAAGGCATCCTCGGCGTGAACATCATGGTCGCGCTGAGCAATTTTGCCGACCTGGTTCGAACTTCCATCCAGGAGAAGATCGACGTCATCTTTTCCGGCGCCGGCCTGCCCTTCGACCTGCCCAAGTATCTCACCGAGGACTCGCAAACCAAGCTGGTTCCCATCGTTTCCTCGGGCCGGGCCGCGGCCATCATGTGCAGAAAATGGCTCTCCAAGTTCAACTATCTTCCGGACGGCTTCGTGGTCGAAGGGCCTCTGGCCGGCGGACACTTGGGCTTTAAGGCCGAGCAGTTGGACGATCCGGAATACCAGCTTGAAACCTTGGTCCCTCAAGTGATCGACGCGGTCAAGCCCTTTGAGCAGGAACACGGACGGGCCATTCCGGTGATCGCCGCGGGCGGCATCTTCAGCGGGGCGGACATCTGCAAGTATCTGCGTATGGGAGCCGCCGGGGTCCAACTGGGAACCCGCTTCGTGGCCACCCACGAGTGCGACGCGGACTTGGCCTTCAAACAGGCCTTTGTCGACGCCAAGGAGGGCGACGTCACCGTGATCAAAAGCCCGGTGGGGATGCCCGGTCGGGCCCTGAAGAACCAGTTCCTGGCCGATGTGGAGGAAGGCAAACGCAAGCCGTACAAATGCCCCTACCACTGCATCGTCACCTGCGACGTCAAGAAAAGCCCGTATTGCATCGCCCAGGCTCTGTCCAACGCCAAAAAAGGGCGTTTGAATCTCGGCTTCGCCTTCGCGGGACAAACGGCGCACCGGGTGAAAGAGTTGCTTTCGGTCAAGGAATTGATGGAATCCCTGGAGGCCGAGTACGAAGCCGCCTGCGCGGCCCCCGCGTCGGCGTAGTCTCATCGGTTGTCGAGAACACGAAAAAGACGAGGCGTCGTGGCCTCGTCTTTTTTCGTGTCTCTTGAATTCACGCCTGAAACCAGTTACGAACCATCTGCTTGGTTATGGCGTTTTTTTTCGCCTTTTTCCGGGCCGGTTTCAAAACGCCCGTTTCCGATTACCTCAAGACGGAGTCTATACGAATGGACGAAGGTGGCAGTAGCACCCGACAATCTCAACCTCCCTCGGCCTTGCCCGCGAGTCGGCACGGCGCACCGCTTTTCGGGGAAACCACGCAGTAGCAGCGCGTAGTCCGTTCCCGAGGAGTCCCTTCTTCGGCGCGCCCCTGCTCACGACCACGGGCCACAGGACCACGGGTCAGGACGCGCTCCATGAAAGATCCACAAATCATCTCGACGCTGAACGAGTACCTGGAGGCCGGAAATCCCAAAGCGCTCCGGGATTTCACGGCATCCCTGCACCCGGCCGACCTGGCCGATTCCCTGGATGAGCTGTCCACGAAGGATGCGGCCCAGGTCCTGGAGATCCTCTTTCCGCACCACAGCGCGGAAGTTCTGGGACAACTGGACGCGGACCTGCAGGTGGACATCGTGCTCCGCCTGTCCGACAAGCGGCTGGCGGAAATCATCACCAACATGTTCTCCGACGAACGGGTGGACCTGATCCAGCTCCTCCCGGAAGAACGTCGCCAGAACGTCCTGCGGCTGCTGGCCAGGGCGGAGCGGGAGGACATTATCCGTCTGGGCGCTTACGAAGAGGGAACCGCCGGGGCGATCATGACCTCGGACTACGCGGTGCTCAAGCCGTCCCTCACCGCGCGGCAGGCCCTGGACAAGCTGCGCCTGGAAGCCCCGGACAAGGAGACCATCTACTACACCTACGTCATCGACGAGGAGCGTCGCTTGATCGGCCTGGTCTCGCTACGGGACCTGATCATGGCGCCGCCGGAGAAGCAAGTCGAGGACGTAATGCGCCGAGACCCGGTCACCGCCCATGTCGACGACGACCAGGAAGACGTGGCCAAAACCATGGCCAAGTACGACATCCTGGCCGTGCCGGTGGTCGACGAAAAGGACGCATTGATCGGAATCATCACCTTTGACGACGTCCACGACGTCATTGAGGAAGAGGCCTCCGAGGACTTCCACCGTATGGGCTCCATCGCCGAAGGGTTCGGTCCGTCGGCCTCGGACCTGAGCGGGTTCAAGCCCGCGGACCTCTACTACCTTTTCTTGAAGCGCGTCCCCTGGCTCCTGGCCCTGGTTTTCGTGAACATCTTTTCCGGGGCCGGCATCGCCTATTTCGAGCACACCATCCAGGCCGTGGTGTCCCTGGTCTTTTTCCTGCCCCTGCTCATCGGCAGCGGCGGGAACGCCGGATCGCAATCCGCAACGCTGATGGTCCGCGCCCTGGCCACTGGGGAAGTCCACATGAAGGACTGGTTCAAGCTGCTTAGCCGGGAAATCCTCATCGCCCTGGCCATCGGGCTGTGCATGGGCATGGCGGTGTCCATGATCGGGATATTCCGGGTCGGGCCGGACGTGACCGTGGTCGTGGCCCTGAGCATGGTCACCATCGTCCTCATGGGCTGCCTGATGGGCATGTCCCTGCCCTTCCTGCTGACCCGCCTGCGACTGGACCCGGCCACGGCCAGCGCCCCGCTGATCGCCTCCCTGGCCGACATTTTCGGAATTTTAATTTATTTCGGCATCGCCACCTGGTATCTCGGTCTGCAACATGTCGTATAAAGCCAGGGGAGCAGCGCCTTCGGATCTGAAACTCCGCAAAACACTCTCGACGACCAAGAGAAAAAAAGGATTTCGCGGATAGGGATGGGAAAAATCAAGCATTCATCGCCTACGCCATATACTGCTGATCATAGAGCTTCTTGTAGACGTTGGACGTGATGTAGAGCTTTTCGTGGTCCCCGGTGGCTTTGATCCGACCGTTTTGGAACAGGAAGATTCGTGACGCCAGCCGGATGGTGCTGAAGCGGTGGGCGATGATCAGCACAGTCTTGTCCTGGATCAATCCGGACAGGGCCTGCTGGATCATTTCCTCGCTGGTTGCGTCCAGGGCCGAGGTGGCCTCGTCCAGGATCAGGATCGGGGCGTTGCGCAGGAAGGCCCGGGCCAGAGCCAGGCGCTGCTTTTGGCCGCCGGAAAGGCGCATGCCCTTTTCCCCGACCACGGTTTCATATCCGTGGGGCAGTTCCTGGATGAATTCGTGGGCGAACGCCCGCTGCGCGGCGTATTCCACGGCCTCGGGCGGGGCGTCCTGGTTGCCGGCCAGAATGTTGGAGCGCACCGTGTCGTTGAACAGCACCGGGTCCTGGGGCACGATGGCCATGGCCCGGCGCAAGTCTTCCTTGCGCACGTCGCGCACGTCCAGGCCGTCAACATGGATCGCACCCGCGGAAACGTCGTAGAACCGGGGAATCAGGTTCGCGAAGGTGGTCTTGCCCGCCCCGCTGGGCCCCACCAGGGCCACCACCTCGCCGGGAGCAATGGTCGCGTTGACGTCCTGGAGCACCGGGATGCCCTGCTCATAGGCGAAAAAGACCCGCTCGAAACGGATTTCCCCGCGCACCTGGCCCAGTGACAGGCTCTGAGGAATTTCGGGATCTGGGACCGTGTCCTCGGTGTTCAGAATATACTCCAGGCGCTCCAGGGAGGCTTCGCCCTTGCGGATTTCATTATGGATCCGCCCCAGTTTTTTGACCGGCTCGTAAGCCATGTACAGCGCGAAAATCAAGGGGAGGATCGTCTCCAGGCTGACCCCTCTGGAGGCCGCATAAAACACGGCCCCGGCCACCCCGACGGCGGCCACCACTTCGATGGTCGGGGAAAGAATGTTCGAATACTTGACCACCTTCATGGCCCAGTGGAACAGACTCTGGGCGGCTTGCTCGAACTTGCGGATTTCCCGCTTTTCCAGGCCGAAGGCCCGGACTTCCTTGGTCGCCGTGAGGTTTTCGTTCAGAATGGTGGTCAGGTCTGCGGTCTGGGCCAAAAACCGGTGCGCCCGGTGGAGCAGTTTCTTGCCGATGATCCGGATGGGCAGGATGCAAATTGGCACCAGTAGCAAGGCCAGCAGCACGAAGAGCAGGTCCTGCTGCTTCATGGACAGGTAGACCACCGCGCCCAGGGCTCCGACAAAAGTCAGCGGCTGCTTGATCAGGTCGTTGGCCACGGTGGTCACCACCCCCTGCAACTGCCCGGTATCGTTGACCACCCGAGCCAGAAGGTCGCCGCTTTTGTTCTTCTGATAAAAGGCCAGCGGCAGTTCCTGCAGTTTGCTGAAGACCCGCACCCGCAGCGCTTCCAACACCTTCCCGCCGCAGTAGTGGATCAGATAGACGTTCAGGAAGCCGCTGGCCGCGCGGATCAGAAAGACGACGGGAATGAGCGCGGTCACCGCCAGCAGCATGGCCGTGGATGGCGGTTCCGGACCGAAAATGACCGGAAAAACCCGGTCGGCCATGAAGGGTAGCCCGAAGCCGCTGGCTATGCCGAAGATTACCCCGAAAAAGATGGCCGCGGCGAAATGCAGCCGCACCGCGCCCAGCAGGGCGAAATAGGGCAGAAAACGTTTGAACAATCCTTCGCTTTGCTTTACTCGCATCGTAGCGCGTCACCCCCTGCAAGTACTCCATCGGTATATAGTATCGTCATGCATTCTCCCACGGTTCTGATCATCAAGCCTTCGTCCCTCGGGGACATCGTTCACGGACTACTCGTCGCCCAAATGATCAAGGTCGGATTTCCGGAGGCCCGGATCGACTGGGTCTGCCGGGACGTTTTCGCGCCGCTGGTGGCGGCTTGTCCGGTGGTGGACGACGTCCTGCTCTTCCAGCGCCATGGCGGGCCAACGGGGTTTCTGCGCTTGATCCGCGCCGTGCGCAAACGGCGCTATTCCCATGTCCTGGACATGCAGGGCCTGGCCCGTAGCGGACTGATCGCCTTGGCGGCCCGGGCCGACGTGGTCGTCGGTCGCGACGACGCCCGTGAAGGGGCGAGGATCGCTTACCATCGGCGCACGCCCTTGCCAACCGCCGGCCGCGACGCCCACGCCGTGGACGTCTTGGCCGAGTTTCTGCCTCTTTTGGGCTTGCCCAGGAATGTCGTCGCCCGGCTGCCTTTCCGGTCGCCCTCCCGATCGCCTTTCCGGTTATTTGGACGTTTGCCGGAAATGCCGCCCGGAACCCTTCGCGACAACGTTCACGCAGACCGCCCCGGATCGCCAGAGCTTTCCACGAAAAGCCCGACGCCAGGCCAGACCTCAAACCAGACTTCGGGCCCGATCCTGCTGTTTCCCGAAAGCAGTCGGCCCGAAAAAAATTGGCCGGGCTATGCGGCGCTGACCAAGTTGCTGCTCGACGCCCTACCCGACGCTTTCGCGGCCTGGGCCGGAGCCCATGCCGTGCCAAGTCCCTCCGGTCTCGCGGGCTTTTCGGAATCGAACACTCCGCGTTTTCTGAACATGACCGGGCAAACCTCCCTTTCCGAATTACCCTGGCTCATCGCCCAGGCCCGTCTGGTGGTCGGCAACGACAGCGGGCCGCTGCACCTGGCCGCGGCCATGGGCGTGCCGACCCTGGCCCTGTTCGGTCCCACGGCCCCGGCCAAGTACCGCCCGTATCCCGGAGACGACCGACGCAATCGTGTCCTGTGCGCGCCTGGTGGCGACATGGGGTTGCTTCGGCCCGAGGTGGCCTTGGGGGCGGTGCTGGAGGCCATCCGGATACAACTCAGCGATTTGGCTCAAGAAAGCGGGTGATCGCGTCCACGGTCCGCCGCGTAGCTCCCTTCCCGGCTCGGTGCCAGTTCCTGGCCACCCGGCCCATGTCTCGCCGCGCGGTCTGATCGCGCAACAGCATCGCCACAGTGTCGAACACTTCCGTTTCATCCCGGACGACCTGGCCGGCCTTTGCCGCGAGCATGGAATCGACCACGGCCCGGAAATTCTGCATGTTCGGGCCGAACAGAACGGGTTTGCCCAAGGCCGCGGCCTCGATGGGGTTCTGACCTCCCTTGTGCGGGGCCATGCTTTTGCCCACGAAGACCACATCCGCGGCCTGGAGCAAAACGACCATCTCTCCGGTGGTGTCGGCCACGGCCACATTCACCGGACCTTCGGCCAAACCGGAAGAGCGAAAGTGCGCGGCGACGGCCTCCTTGATCAGCAAACCCCTCAGCTCGGCCCGACGTTCGGCGTGTCGGGGGATCAGCAGGAGCTTGCACGGCAGCCCGTGGTCCGTGAGCTTGCAGGCCACCCGGAGAAGCATTTCTTCTTCCCCCGGCCAGGTGGAGGCTCCAGCTAAAACCAGAGGGCGTGCCGGGTCTTCGCAGTCCGCACGATCCCCCCCCGCCTCCAGACCCAGGCCCAGGTCCGTACGCAACTGCTCCAATTCCGCGGAAACCAGGATCGGGGCCGGGGTCATATCCAGTTTGAGGTTTCCGCTGGTCACGATGCGATCTTCCGTGATCCCCAGTCGCGCGAAGCGCCGCCCGTCCTCCTCCGAGGCGGTCACAATCCGTGACAGCATGGCGAAGGGTTCGCGCAGCGGACGCGGCAAAGCGTGCCAGCGGCGAAAGGACCGCTCCGAGAGCCGGGCATTGATCAACACCGTGGGGACTCCCCGGAGCCGGGCTTGATGCAGGTGCTCCGGCCAGATTTCCCCCTCCATCAGCAGGCACAGGTCCGGCTGAAGTCGACTCCAGGTCCGTCGGCTGATCGGCCAGAAATCCACCGGAAAATAGCCGAGGTAGGTCAAATACGGCTCGTACTTGCGTTCCGCCAGAGCGTAGCCCGTGCTGGTCGTGGTGGTCATCACGATTTGAATCGCCGGATGCTCCTCGCGCAACAACTCCAGCAGCGGCCCCAGGGCTTGCAGCTCACCGACGCTGACGGCATGAATCCATATCCGGCGCACTCCGGCAGGCTGGGGCGGCAGTACCGGCACCCGCCCCAGACGCTGGCCGAAGTGCCGGGCATAGCCGCCCCGGCGAAGCATCCGCGGCAGGTAGAACGGCAGGGCCGCCAGCAGGGCAACGGGGAAAAGCAGGCGATAGAGCAGGAGCATGCGCCGTTTCAACGCAACCAAGACGGCTTGGTCAGGAGATTGCCTCGGACCGCGTGAGACTTGGGACAGGCTCGGCTACAGGGCAATGCCGTTATCCTGGAGATCCTGGATCAGAAACCGGCGCATTTTTTTGCTCACCGGCCCCGGCCGCACGTCATGGATGGGCTTCTTGTTGAAGCGGACCACGCTCAGGGCGTCGATGGTCGTGCCCAGAAGGATCACCTCCCGCGCCAGGTAGACGTCGTCCTCCGTGACCTGGCGGAAGACCACCGGCATTTCGTCCTTGACCGCATCCAGGGCGCGCATCAGAGTCGTCCCGGTCAGAGCGTTGTTCAGCTCCGGAACCACCAGGCGTCCCTGGGCGTCCACGAGGCAGACGTTTTCCACGGCCCCTTCGGCCAGGAATCCGTCGTCGTCAAAGCACAGGGAATAGTCGCAGCCCGATTGCACGGCTTCGCGCTTCATCAGCACGTTGGGCAGATAGTTGACGCTCTTGATCTTGGCCATCAGGCCGCGCTTGGCGGGCATGGAGCAGCGCGAGGCCGTGACGCCTTTTTCATAGGCGGACTCGGGCCGCGGATGCAGGGCATAGGCCACGATGTACAGGCCGGCCTTGGGGCATTCCCGGGCGTCGATGCCGAATCCTCCGGGCCCGCGTCCCAGGAGGATGCGCACCATCCCCTGGTCCGTATTCGCGGCCCGGGCCACGTCCACGATCATGGTCTTCAGGTCCTCCCAGGGGCAGGGCGGCTCCAGAAAAATCGACCGGGCCGAAAACATCAGCCGGTCCACGTGCGGATCAAGCTGGTAGAGCTTGCGCTCCACGAATTTCATGGTCTCAAAAACCCCGTCTCCCCGGTGGACCATGTGGTCGTCCAGGGGCAGCACCATCAGCCGCGGGTCCGTGCCGATCACGCCGACCCGGTGATCGTAAAAGGCCGTAACTTCGCCGATCCCCGGCCTGGGGGCCTGGAGCAGCCGCTCCAGATAGGCATCTGAATCGTTAACGACGGTAAGCATCATCCTACTCCGAATTCGTCCCATACAATGTCATGCGGCCCGAAAGTCGGGCCGCGAAAAACGAGAACCAGTTAGTGAGTGTTGAAAAAGTCCTAACTCGACAGTCCGTTCAAAAACCCCAAGTGCAAGGAGCAAAAAAAGCTACCGGGACACGTCCTGTGTCCGGCCCTTGCGGGCTGTGGCTGCGCCACATTTTCGATTTGCCGTCCTGGCAATCGAATCAAGGTCGAAACGTATTTACTGATACGTGAGAGTTTGAACTTTTTGCAGCGACGCAGCAATTGGGAGTTTTTCAACTGCTAAACCCTGATCAGGTCCCGCTCCACCAGCGCCTCCGCGATCTGCACGGCGTTCAGGGCCGCGCCTTTGCGCAGGTTGTCCGCCACGACCCACAGATTCAGTCCGTTGGCAATGGATTCGTCCTCGCGGATGCGGCCGACGAAAGTCAAGTCCTCCCCCGCGGCGTGGATGGGCATGGGATAGATTTTCTCCCTGGGATTGTCCAAGACCTGCACGCCCGGAGCCTGAGCCAGGATCACCCGGGCCTCGGCCGGAGTGATCTTCATTTCGGTCTCCACGTTCACGGACTCGCTGTGACCATAGAACACCGGCACCCGGACCGTGGTGGCGGTCAGCCGGATGGTCTCGTCGCCCATGATCTTTTGGGTCTCCAGGACCATCTTCATTTCTTCCTTGGTGTAATCGTTGTCCAGGAAGACGTCGATGTGCGGGAGGCAATTGAAAGCGATCTGGTATGGATACACCTCGGCCTCGGGTTCCTGCATGTTGAACATCTGGCGAACCTGGGTCTCCATCTCCTTGATGGCCTTCTGGCCGGTCCCGGAAACGGCCTGGTAGGTGGAGACCACCACCCGCTTGATTTTGCCGACGTCGTGCAGAGGCTTGAGCACCACGACCATCTGGATGGTCGAACAGTTGGGATTGGCGATGATTCCCTTATGCCGGGCCAAATCGTCCGGGTTCACCTCCGGAACCACCAAAGGGACTTCCGGATCCATGCGCCAGGCGCTGGAATTGTCCACCACCACGCACCCGGATCGGACGGCGATGGGCGCGTACTTTTCCGACGTCCCCCCCCCAGCGGAAAAGAGCGCCAAGTCCAGCTCGTGAAAAGAATTTTCGTCAAGTTCTTCCACGGTCAATTGGCCGCCCATGAACGGGATTTCCTGGCCAGCGGACCGGGAGGAAGCCAGGGCACGAACACTGGTCGCCGGAAATTCCCGCTGTTCCAGCGTCTTGAGCATTTCCCTGCCCACGGCTCCCGTGGCGCCCACCACGCCGACTCGCAACTGCTTGGCATGCATATCGTGTTGCTCCTTGTTGTATTGTATTCAGTTTTGCGATCAACAGGCCACGAATAGACGTGCTCGCAATCGCAATCGATGGTCTCACAACGCGGTTCTTGTTTTTCTTGCTTTCGATTTCGATTTCGATTTCGATAGCGATTTCGATTTCGACCTTGATTCCAATGCTCCGTTACGAATTGCGACGAACGCTGTCAGCGCCGGACCTGCTCCATAATCCGCAGGCATCCGTCGGATCGGTTCATGGTGTACAAATGAACCCCCGGCGCGCCGTTGTCCAGGAGATCCTGGATCTGGGCAGCGGCATGGGCCATGCCCACTTCCTGAACCGCCGCGTCTCCGCCTCGGGCGTCCGCCTGCTCCAGATCCCGCAGGAAAGCTGGCGGCAGGGTCGCGCCGCACATGGAGGTGATCCGCTGAATGAACTTCAAGCTGAAAATGGGCATGATCCCCGGCAGGATGGGCTTGGCGATCCCGGCTTCACGGGCTCGCTGAACGAACTTCCAATAGCTGGCGTTGTCGAAGAAAAGTTGAGTCACGGCGAAGTCTCCGCCCAGATCCAGCTTCATTTTCAGGAAATCCAGATCCTCCTTCAGGCCGACGGCTTCGGGATGTCCCTCCGGGTACCCGGCCACCCCGACGCCCATGCCCGGATATTCCGCGGCGATAAACCGGACCAGGTCCGAGGCGTGACTGAATCCGTCGTCCGATGGGACGAACGCGGTCTCTCCCTGGGGCGGGTCGCCGCGCAAGGCCATCACGTTGGTTACCTCGGCCCGGATCAGATCGTCCAGAAACGAGCGCAGAACCTGGGTGGAGGCCCCGACGCAGGTCAGATGGGCCATGGGCTCCATGCTGAAATCCCGTTTCAAGGTGGTCACGATCTCCAACGTGGCGGCCTGGGTGCTGCCGCCGGCTCCGTAGGTCACGGAGACGAACAGCGGGTCCAGGGCTCGCAGCCGCTGGGCCGTATCAAAAAACTTCGGCCACAAGGCCCGGTCCTTGGGAGGAAAAAATTCCAGGGAAATTCTCGACCGTTCGGGTCGTTCCAGCA
Organism: Desulfonatronum zhilinae; assembly: GCF_900182865.1. Taxonomy (NCBI): domain Bacteria; kingdom Pseudomonadati; phylum Thermodesulfobacteriota; class Desulfovibrionia; order Desulfovibrionales; family Desulfonatronaceae; genus Desulfonatronum; species Desulfonatronum zhilinae. Next base: position 57,584 of record NZ_FXUJ01000002.1, on the reverse strand, counting down.
AATCCTTGATTTTCACGATTGTACTCCAGTCTGTTTCAGCACGTGATCAGTGATTGAAAACTTCGGCTTACCCGCCAGCAGCTACATGATGGTCTCGCCGATCTGAAAAATGGGCAAATACATGCTCACCACCAGTCCCCCCACCACGACCCCCAGAAAGACGATCATCATCGGCTCCAGCAGCGAGGTCAATGTTTCCACGGCCACATCCACCTCGTTGTCGTAAAAGTCGGCGATCTTGGCCAGCATATGGTCCAGGTTCCCCGTGGTTTCTCCAATGGAAATCATCTGGACCACCATGGGCGGAAAAACGCCCGTGGCTTCCAGGGGGTCGGCCAGGGTTTGGCCCTCGGCGATACTTTTCTTGGCTTCCAGGACACCGCGCTCCACGGTCTTGTTCCCGGAAGTCCTAGCCACGATGTCCAAGGCCCCAAGGATGGGTACCCCGCTGGAAACCATGGTGCTTAAGGTACGTCCGAACCTGGCCACGGCCACCTTGCGCAGCAACGGACCGAACACCGGCAGGGTCAGGACCCAGAAATCCACCATGATCTTGACCCGCTCGATGCGATACAGCCGTTTGAAGATGATCGCAAAGGCCACGGCTCCCAGGAATATGTACAGCATATTGTCCTGGGTGAAACGGCTCATGTTGATCACGATCTGGGTCGGCAGCGGGAGGGCCGCGCCGAAATCCGCGAACATGGTTTCAAAGGTCGGGATGACGAATATCAGAATGATGGCGATGACCGCCACGGCCACGGTGACCACCACGGCCGGATAGACCATGGCCGACTTGACCTTGGCCTTGAGTCTGGCCGCTTTTTCCAGATAATCCGCCAAACGCAACAGGATCACGTCCAGAACGCCCCCGGCCTCGCCGGCGTTGACCATGTTGGCGTAGAGGTCCGTGAAAACCTTGGGATGCTTGCGCATGGCGTCGAACAGGGAACTGCCGCCCTCGATGTCATTGCGGACCGTGTAGAGCACCCGCCGCAACAGCTTGTTTTCCGTCTGTTCGCACATGATCTGCAAGGACTGCAAGATGGGCACCCCGGCGTTGATCATGGTGGAGAACTGGCGGCTGAAAATGACCATGTCCCGGTCGGAGATTCTCCCCTCAAGGAAGGTGCCCTCCAGCAGATCCTTGGGTTTGGGCTTGACCTTGAGCTGGGTGAATCCCCGCCGACGCAAGGCGTTTTCAGCCATTTCCAAGGTCGGGGCGTCGAAGTCGCCCTTGACCCTCCGACCCAGCTTGTTGCGACCTTTGTACAGAAATATGGCCATTCCAGCGCTCCTGATCCGTACCCGGCAGCCCGGGCACAGTCCTGTGTCAGCTCCGCGGTCCGAACATCGCGGCCAACTCCGCCACGACACCCAGGTCGGCCGGCAAAAACGGCAACGCGTTTTCCGCCGGCGTCACCCAGGCCATACTTTGGCCTTCACGGGGGAGGGGCTCCCCCTGAAACGCGTTTACCATGTAAAAAAATACGTGCACATGCAAATCCGGGTACCGGTGGACTCTATCCCGCCAAAGGCGGGAATCCGCGACACAAATTCCCAATTCCTCACGCAACTCCCGCGCCAATGCCTGATCCGGCGTCTCCCCGGCTTCGATCTTGCCTCCGGGAAACTCCCAGTATCCGGCCATATGCTTGCCTTCCGGTCGTCGCACGGCCAAGTACCGGTCACCGTGCCAGACAATTCCCGCCACGACCCGCAAGGGAGCCGCCTCTTCCTTCCATACCGTCATGAATTCCACCGATTAGCCCAAAAGACCGCATTTGACCAGAACGACCAAACCCAACTCTCAACTTCACCAATCAAAACATCTCTTGACGCCCCAACCAGGACAACCTAAACAACTCCCATGCGCCCGTAGCTCAGCCGGATAGAGCGTCGGACTTCGAATCCGCAGGCCGGGAGTTCGAATCTCTCCGGGCGCACCAAAGAAAATTAAGGGTTTAGGCATAACGCCTAAGCCCTTTTTTGTTTTTTTGTCAAAAGATTGCCAAAAAACGGCTTAAAAACCCGCCTAGCGAGCCAGAAAAAAAAGCTGGGTCTGGAAAGCTGCATCCGGAACTTTTCCAAGGGCAAGGAAGCGAACTTCGTCGTCCTGTATCCGACCTGCACGCCTTTGATGCGGTATCGCATGGACCGAACCACGTCGCTGCGTGAAAAACTCTTGGTGCTGATGATGCTGGGAAATGACCGTGCCGTCAAAACCTACCTGGAGGGCGAACCGGCCATGGCGAAGTAGATTTCAAGAGTGTCCGAACGGAAAGAAAGCCGGGGCATTGCGACTTGCCCGGACAAATTCTGGAGCGCTTGGCGAGGCACCTGGGGGCCATTTGGCCAAAAAAAAAGCCCCCGTTTCCGGGGGCTGACGTCAGCGGTAATGGCGGAGAGGGAGAGATTCGAACTCTCGGTACGGGGTTAGCGCACACACGATTTCCAATCGTGCTCCTTCGGCCAGCTCGGACACCTCTCCTGCTTGAAAAAAGAGATTACCTAAAGAATTGTTCGGAACTTGGCAAGTGTTTTTTGACTCGAATATTGCAACATGGTTCCTGAAGCCGCTTAGCGCCCGTCAATACTGCTTTCGTCGCTTTTTGGACTTCCCTTGCGCCGGCTCCGGATTCTTCGGCTGCGTACCGCAGCCCTTGTTGGCCGGACCTCAGCCGGAAAAACCGCCGCCTTTGCGCATGATGAACGCGAAGACGACTACCACCAGGATGATGAATATCGAGGACAGAATGGTTTCCATGACGCCTCCTTGTCTTTTCCGATCAGGTTCATGGGAGTTGAGACTGTCTGGAGCATTCCAGGTAGTCGTTGAGGATGACCACGGCGGCCTGCTGGTCGAGCACGGCCTTGACCTTACGGCCGCGACGGCCCCCGTCGCGCAGGTTGCGCTCAGCCTCCACCGAGCTGAAGGCTTCGTTCTGGAATACCACCGGGACGTCCGTCCGACGACGCAGGCTTTCAGCGAAATTGCGGACCTGGCGGGTGGTTTCCGTTTCCTGGCCGTTCAGGGCCTGGGGTAGTCCAAGCACGATGGTCCGGACGCCTTCCTTGGCCACGATGGCCAGCAGGTCGGCAAACAGCTGTTCTCTGGTGGTCCGCTCCAGGGTTGCATAGGGGTGGGCCAGAAGCCCCAGGCCGTCGCTCAGGGCCAAGCCCACCCGCTTTATACCATAGTCGATGCCCAGCGCACGCATTGGGAATCCGGCTGCGGTTATATTCTGGCAACTCCGGAATCCCGGGCAGCCTGTTCCACCCGTTCGGCCACGGCGTCGGCCACCCCGGGATGGAAGGCGCTGGGGATGATCACGCCCCGGGCCAGTTGTTCGTCGTCCACGCAATCCGCGATGGCCTGGGCCGCGGCCAGCTTCATGGCCTCGTTGATGTCCGAAGCCCGGCAGTCCAGAGCGCCCCGGAAGATGCCGGGGAAGCAGAGCACGTTGTTGATCTGGTTTGGGTAGTCCGAGCGACCGGTGGCGATCAGGCAATCCAGGTCCGCTATTTCCTCGGGCAGGATCTCCGGAATGGGGTTGGCCATGGCGAAGATGATCGGCTTGGGGGCCATCTTCAGCACGTCCTCCCGTTTCAACGTATCGGGTCCGGATACGCCCACGAAAATGTCCGCGCCCTTGATCACGTCGGCCAGAGAGCCTTGTTCGTTGTTCGGGTTGAAAATCCGGGCGCACTCTTCCTTGACCGGGTTCATGCCTTTGGTCCGGCCGCGATAGACCACGCCCGTGCGGTCGCAGGGAATGATGTTTTTCACCCCGGCCTCGGCGAACATTTTGGCGCAGGCCACTCCGGCGGCCCCGAACCCGTTGACCACCATTTTGAGATCCTCAATCTTCTTGCCGGTCAGCTTCAGGGCGTTGAGCAGGGCAGCCAAGGCCACCACCGCGGTACCGTGCTGGTCGTCGTGGAACACCGGGATGTCCAAGCGCTTCTTCAGTTCCTGCTCCACGATGAAGCAATTGGGCGCGGCCACGTCTTCCAGGTTGATTCCGCCGAAGGTCGGAGCGACCTTTTCCACGAAGTCGATCAGTTCTTCCGGGGTCGTGGTCTTCACGCACAGCGGGAAAGCGTCCACCCGGCCAAAGGCCTTGAACAGCACGGCCTTGCCTTCCATCACGGGCATGGCCGCCAGGGGCCCGATGTTGCCCAGCCCCAGAACCGCGGTGCCGTCGGAAACCACGGCCACGCAGTTCTGACGGATGGTCAGGTCAAAGGCCCGCTCCGGATCCTTTTGGATCGCCTGGCAAACCCGGGCCACGCCGGGCGTATAGGCCATGGCCAGCTCGTCCGCGTTGTCCACCGATAACGTGGGCGCGATTTCCAGCTTGCCGCCGTCGTGAATGGCCATGGTCGTGTCCGTGGCCCAGGAATCCAGCACGCAGGGCAGGGCCTGCACCGCGGCGACCACCTTTTCCCCGTGTTCCACGGACGTGGCGTAGAACTCCAACGAAATTTCCTCGGCCTCCCCGTCTTCGCCCACACGGAAAAATTGGACCAAGCGCGCGCCTTCACGGCCCAAGGTCTCCAACAGCAGAACGCGATTCTCCTGCTTCTTCTCCAGCCGGATATCCATGGTAAAACTGTAACTTGCGGAAAAATGGGTGCTCATGGTGAGTAAGGCTCCTCTTGCTAAATGGTTATTATGATACCGTCTCACCGCTCCGGAACAAACCGGGCCTGAGTGATGCGTTTGACGGCGTTCTTTTCCCAGTCCGGGCCGCCGAGCAGGGAGGCGAGGTATTCGACGGTGTGCCGGACCTCCCGGGGGCGTCCCAGTTCGTTCAGGCATCTGGTCAGCCCGATGCGGCAGGACGGGCATCCGACGAGGATCGGCTCTGGGGAATCCACCTGACTGATGTCCGTGCGCAACTGGTCGATCTTGCGCCGGCGCAGCTTGTTGTAGATGGCCGGGGAGGTCATGGCCCCCAGACCGCTCTCTCCGCAGCAGTGCGGGCTGACGCGGACCTTGGCGTCCAGGAGCTTGCTCAGGGATTCGGCATAGGTTCTGGCCGCCTTGACGCCCTCCACCCCGGACCATTCGGCGTGACACGCGGCGTGATAAAGCAGTTCGCGCGAACCACCGGCCTGGAGAGATTGGATCAGCGATCTGTTCTGTTTTTGGGCCTGCTTGTGTCCCTGTTTCTGACTTATGCGTTGAAGGAGAAACTGCAAGGCGTCCTGGTGCTCCAGGGCCGGGCCCGAAGACGAAGCCAGATTGTAGTCGCGCAGCCCTTCCCGACAGGAGCCGCAGGCCGTGATCACGTGGGAAACCGTGAAGCCTTGGGCTCTGACCCTGTTCAGCAGGCGGTTCAACGCGGCGATGTTTCGTTCCCGGTTGGCCCCGAAGGCCTGTTCGCCGCCGCTGGCCAACAGCGGATACCCGCAGCACAGATGCGCTTCGGGCAGGATAACCTGACAATCCGCGTCCAGGAGCAAGGAGATGGTGGCCAGGCCGATGGAACGGAAAAACAGTCCGGCGCCGCATCCGGGAAAATAGAGTACGGTTTCCTTGTTCGGGATCGAGCCGCCGTTGCCGGCCGGGAGAAAGACGCTGCCCTTGGCCAGGTTCAGGCTCTCAGACAGGTTCTTCATCTCCATGCTCGGCCCCTTGCCCTGGAGCAGCGGGCTCTCGGCCCGTCGACGCCACTTCGAGGGGATCAGCCCCACGGCGGTGTTCTGGATGGCCTGGCCCACGGCCAGAAACTTGGCCGCTCGGGGCAAACGACACGCCGGGTCCTTGGCCAGATAGTCCAGGATGCGGTTCTTGAACGGATGGCCGTCCGCCCCCTTGCCTTTGAGATAGCCGCGCAAATCCAGAATCACATCCGGGGTGTTGATCTTCACCGGACAGGCGGACATGCATTTGCCGCAGCCCGTACAGTGCTCCATCAACCGTCCCAGTTCCTTGAGCAAACGCTGATCCGGCTGTCCGGACTGGAGCTGGGTGTAGAACACCGCCTCGATCATCGCCCCCATGCTGATGTTCTTGTTCCGGGGATGGAACAACAGCCCCTTTTCCGGGAGATACATGGGGCAGACCTGCTTGCACTTGCCGCACCGGGAGCAGGTCTGGATGCTGGTCAGCAGCTTGATCAGCCGCGCCCGCTCCGGCAGGCCGCTTTGGCGCAGATCCTGAATCAGACGGTTAAAGGAAAAGGTGAAGGGCTGGACCAGCTGCTCCCGGCTGGTCAGCTTGCCGGGATTGATGATGTTCCCGGGATCGACCTTGGCCTTGTAAGCCTTGAGGGCCTTAATCTTTTCCTCGGGCAGAAAGGCGATCTTGGTAATCCCGATGCCGTGCTCCCCGGACACCGCGCCCTTGAGTTCCAGGACCTTTTTGAAAACCTCGCCGGCCGCTTCCTCGGCCTGGTGCAGCATGTGCGGGTCGTTGGAGTTCACCGGGATGTTCACATGGCAGTTGCCGTCCCCGGCGTGCATGTGGTTGGCCACGATGACCCGGGTCCCGCGCATCCGGGAGAGGATGGCGTCCAGCTGGGCTTGCCGGCGGGGATAGCGGTTGCGCAGATCCTGAAAAAAGAACTGGGTCTGAATCTCGAACTCCTGGTCGGAAAGCTCCTTGGCCGAGATCTCCCCGCGCAGGATCCGGGCGCAGTAGTCCAGTTCCATCTCCACGAACTCGTCGCTGTCCGGCAGCCCGTCCAGGCCGCCCACTTCCTGAAGCGCCTTGCGATACGCCTTGGCCAGGTAGCGCAGGTTCAGTTGCTCCAGAAAGTCGGAAAACTCCGGAATCACCTTCAAAGGGATGACGATGTCCTCGTTGATCTTGAATCCGCTGGTCCGGCGGGTGATGGCGCTCAGGCGGTGTCGATCCTCCCAGAACACCTCGGCCTGTCGGGCGTCCATGGCCGTAAACACCTCCACGTTTTCGTACGGCCCGACAATGTCCACCACCATGTCCACGGCCTCGCCCAGGGCCGCTTCGTCGTCGGAATCCATCTGGATCAGCAGCACGGAGATGGGGTCGCCCTCGTAGCGGGAGGATTTTTTCTGGTACTCGATGGCCTGGACGTACTTCGGCCCGAACTCCTCCAAAGCGGACATTTTGACTAGGTCGCCCTGCTCCCGGATGGTGTCGCGCATCCCCACCAGGTCATTGATCACCAGCATGGCCGGGTGCATGCTCCGTCCGAAAAATTCCAGGCACAAGGTCCGGGAGAAGGCCGGCTGGGGATACAGGGTGAAGCAGGCCTCGGTGATCACCCCGTCCACGCCTTCCTTCTGAATGCCCGGCAGCCCGCCCAAAAATTTATTGGACACGTCCTTGCCCAGATCCGCGCCCCGGATGTCCCCGCCGTGCAGGGCAATGGATTCCGTGACCCGGCCCTGGTCGTCCAGGATTTCGAACACCGCGGTTTCCTGAGGCAGAATCTTGTGCCGGGGATGATCCTTGCGGCGCACCTCGATGCGCTCTCCATTGGGCAGGACCATCACGTAGCTGAGAAGGTTGTCCAGGGTGGTCCCGTACTCAAAGGCAAAGGGTCCGCCGGCGTTCTCGGAAATGTTTCCGCCCAGGGATGAGGCGGCCTTGGAAGCCGGGTCCACGGTGAACAGCAACCCCTGGGCCGCCGCGGCCTGAATCGCGTTCAGGGTGATCATCCCGCTCTGGGCGCACAGGACCTTTTCCTGAACGTCGATGTTCAAGACGGCCTTCATCCGACTCAGGCTGAGAATCACCGTCCTTCGACCCGCCGGAATGGCCCCTCCGGTCAGGCCGGAGCCGCCCCCCCGGGGCACGAGACTGAACTCCAGCTCATTGGCCAACCGGATGATGCACTGAACCTGTTCCGTGTTTTCCGGAGCCAGAACGAGCAAGGGCAGTTCCAAGCGCAGGTCCGTGGCGTCGGTGGAACACTCCACCAGGGCGTTGGGATGATTGTTGACGCACTCCTCCGGCAGGCACTGCCGGAGGCGCTTGATCAGGTTCTGCTTGAACGTCTGCTCCGCTTCGTAGTCCCGCCAAAAATGCTCCACGGCCTCTTGCAGTGCCGTGGCGTACTCCGGAGCCAGAGACGGGACGATGACCGCCAACTGGTTGTCCACGCTGCGACGGACCATTTCCTGGGGGATGAACGGGTTGTAGCGCAGCAGAAACAGCTCGGCGGCCAGGTCCACGGCCAGGGTGCGCACGGTTTCCGGCCAGGACTCGACCTGGTCCTGGGTCAGATTGAAAACTCGGGGCAGAAGACGAATATGGGGGACGGAAAGATGGGGTCCGCGCTGGGTCATGATGGGTACCAACTTGAAAAAGGCGAAAAAGAAGAAATGTTAGTCAAGACGCCATGGAAACACAAGGCGGCCTTTTTCGCGATTCAAAGCAAGAAAGTACGGCGTGATCAGCCGCGCTGGAGCAGGATTTTGCCGTACATGGCCTGGCCCAGGGAAATGCAGGCGTCGTTGGGGGGGAGGTGGGCGTGAACCAGGGGAATCAGGCCGCGATGGGACAGGGCTGGGGGCAGCAGCGTGCTCAGGGTGGCGTTCTGCATCACCCCGCCGCTCAGGCCCACGGTGCGCGTACCGGATCGCTGGGCAAGCATGGCCGCCAGCTCGGCCAGCCCCTGGATCAGGCCCAGATGAAAGCGCCGGCTGATAGCCCCTATCGGCACCCCGGTCTCCCAGTCCGCATGGACCTGACGAAACAGCAGCAGGGTATCCAGCCGCACCGGATCACGGTCGGCCAGCACCGGGCAGACGTAAGGCGTGGCCTGATCGTCGAGGTCTTGAACCCGCTCCAGGATAATCGCGGCCTGTCCTTCATAGGCCATGACGTGCTTCAGGCCGAGCAGGCCGGCCACGGCGTCGAACAGGCGACCGCAACTGGTGGTCGTCGGGCAGTTGATCCCTTTTTGGAGCATGGTCCCGACAAAGGCGTCGGCCTGGGTGTGTTCATCCAGCCAAGGCCAGGGCCGATTTCCGGGGACCGTGATCCCGATGCTCCACAAGTAGCTTCTAGCCATGCGCCATGGTTCCCGGGCCGCGGTCTCGCCGCCGGGCTGGGCCACCGGCGTGAAGTGGCCCGCGCGGTTGAACTCTCCGCTTTGCGGGTCCACCAACAGGGCCTCGCCGCCCCAGATGGTCCGATCCGTGCCCAGCCCGGCCCCGTCCAGGGCCAGCCCCAGACTTGGCTCCTCGTGCCGATTCTCGGCCAGGACCGAGAGGATATGGGCCACATGGTGCTGCACCTGGGCCAGGGGCATTCCTTGCCGCTCGCTCAGCTCCTTGCCATGGCCGGTGCTCATGTAGTCCGGATGCAGGTCCGCGACCAGCATTTCGGGCTGGACCCGCAGAATGGATCGCAGGTGGCTGATGGTGTCCTGATAAAAGGAAAACGTTTCCAGGTTGGTCAAATCCCCGATATGCTGACTGACAAAGGCCTGATCCCCCTTGGCCAGACAGACCGTGGCCTTGAGTTCCGGCCCCAGCCCCAGCACGCACGGACCGCCGCGGTTCAAAAAAATCGGCGACGGCGTGTATCCCCTGGCCCTCCGGAGCATTTCAGGCCGCCCTGTTTCCCGGTTCACGCGCAGCACCGAATCGTCGCAACGGATCAGGATGTCCCGGTCGTGGAGCAGGAACAGATCGGCCAAGGGCGCAAGACGTTCCAGGGCTTCCCGGTTGCCCAGGGCGATGGGTTCGCTGCTCAGATTGCCGGAGGTCGCCACCAGGATCGGGAGCCGCTTTGGCCCGGCCGCTTCCCGAAACGCGTCCAGCAGGACATGATGCAGGGGCGTGTAGGGAAGCATCAGCCCAAGGCGATCCGTGTCCGGGGCCAGATGCTTTGAGAGCGCCGGCCCAGCGGCGGAGGTCAGGCGCTGTAAGAGTACAATGGGCCGTTGGGCGGACAACAGAAGCTCCCGCTCCACCGGGTCCGCCTCCACCACCCTGAGGGCGGTTTCCAGGTCCGGAGCCACCACGGCCAGCGGTTTTTCCCAGCGCTGCTTGCGCCGTCGCAACTCGGCCACGGCCGCGTCGTCGCCCGCATCACAGACCAGATGAAATCCGCCCAGCCCTTTCACGGCCAGAATTTTCCCTTTTGCCAGGCCTGTGGCCGCCGCGCTTATCGCCTCACTCCCCTCGGCCAGACGCTCCCCGGTCGGCGAACTCAGCCAGACTTGCGGCCCGCAGACCGGACAGCAATTGGGCTGAGCATGAAACCGGCGATCCAACGGGTCTTCGTATTCCCGCAGGCACTGCGGGCACTGCGGGAAGCAAGCCATGGAGGTCATGGGCCGATCGTAAGGGATGCTCCGGGTGATGGTCAGGCGCGGCCCGCAGTTGGTGCAATTGATGAAGGGATAGCGGTAACGGCGATCTCGCGGGTCAAACAGCTCCCGCAGACAATCCGCGCAGGTGGCCGTGTCCGGGCTGATGAGCACCTGGTGGCCATCTCCGGCCGTGCTTTGCAGAATCCGGAAGGCCGCTTCGTCCGGTTGGGGCACGATCCGTTCGGTATGCAACGAGGTGATCCGAGCCAAGGGCGGCAGGGCTTGTCGGAGCCGGTCGCCGAAGGAGGAGGTCGTGGCGTCCGGTCCCTGAACCTCGATGATCACACCCTCGGGAGCGTTGCGGACGAACCCGGTCAACTCGGCCCCCAGGGCCAGCTTGTACACCGTGGGCCGGAAGCCCACGCCCTGGACCTGGCCGGTGACCACGAGACGATGACGCGTTAAGGAATGCATGGGTGCGGGTGGGGCGATTTTGGCGGTCCGGCCCGAAAAAACATCCTTCAGGACGAGATCAAAAAAGCCCCGAGGCGGAACAAACCGCCTCGGGGCACGGGGGAGGGAAAGAAAAGTCGGTGAAGATGGCGGCGTCCTACAATCCGGAGAGCATGTTCTGCTCGCCTTTGCTCAGCAGCCGGTCCAGGTCCAGCAGGATCAGCAGGCGGTCGGCCAGCTTGCCCACCCCGCTGATGTATTCGGACTCAATGCCGGAGATGATCGGCGGTGGCGGTTCCACGGTGTTCGCCGGAATGCGCAGCACCTCGGACACCGAATCCACCACGAAGCCGATGATGACGGAGTTGATCTCGATGACGATGATCCGGGTGTGCTTGTCGTGGTCCTGGGCGGCCATACCGAAGCGTTTGCGCAGGTCGATGATCGGGATGACCTTGCCGCGCAGATTGATCACACCCTCCACGAAATCCGGGGCCTTGGGCACCCGGGTGATGCCCATCATCCGGATAATTTCCTGGACCTTGAGGATCTCCACCCCGAATTCTTCGTCGCCGATGTGAAAGGTGACCAGTTGGAGCAGGGCGCTGTCCTTTTCCTGCCGGGCATAATGTTCTTGCATACGATTTCTCCCTAAGCGGTGAACGGCTCAGTGACTGTTCGGAACTATCTATCAGCTGAAAAGCAGACCGGCAACACTAAACGTTCTTCAGTTCCCGGACAAGATTTTGCAGCTCCTGGGCCTGCCTGGCCACTTCGGAGATGGCCTGGGCCGACTGGTTCATGACCTCGCTGGTTTCCGAAGCGATCCGGTTGATGTCCTCCACTCCACGGTTGATCTCCTCGCTGGTGGCGGACTGCTGTTCCGCGGCCGTGGCAATGGATCGGACCTGATCCGCGGCCTGCTCGGCCAAGACCAGAATTTCCTTCAGGGCTTCGCCAGACTTGTTGGCCAATTGGGTGGCTTCCTCTATGGCGACCACGGACTGGTCCATGCCCTGAATGTTGTTCCGGGTACCCTGCTGAATGGCGGAGATGGCCTCGCCCACTTCCTTGGTGGCGTTCATGGTCTTCTCGGCCAGCTTACGCACCTCGTCGGCCACCACGGCGAACCCTCGGCCCGCGTCTCCGGCACGGGCCGCCTCAATGGCCGCGTTCAGGGCCAGCAGGTTGGTCTGGTCCGCGATATCCTCGATCACGTTCATGATCCGCCCGATCTGTTCGGCTTGCCGGCCCAGGTCATTCAGGTTCTCCTTCATTGCTCCGGCCTGCCGCTGGACCTTGTTAATAGCGTTGACTGAGGCGCTGACCACGTCCGCGCCGTTCACCGCCTTGGTCCGGGCCATATCCGAGGCCTCGGCGGCCTGGGAGGCGTTCTTGGCCACTTCCAGGACAGTGGCGTTCATCTCCTCCATGGCCGTGGCCGTCTCCCCGGTCCGGGCGCGCTGCTCCTCGGATCCGCGGCTGGCCTGCTCCACCTGGGCGGCAAGCTGCTCGGAGGCAGACGTCATTTGTTCCACCACGCCTTCAATGCTCCCTGCGGCCTGAAGCATGCCGTTTCGTTTGGCCTGCTCGGCCTGGCGTTTGGCTTCCTCGGCCTCCTGGGTGGCCAGGTTGCATTCATGGGCCTTGCGATCGGCTTCCTCGGCTTTGTCGTCGGCCTCTTGGATCTTGGCCTTCAAGTTGGCCACCATGGTTTTCAAGGCCTGGGCCAATGTGCCGATTTCGTCCTTGCTCTTGATGTCCAGCTGCTCATCCAGTCGACCTTGGGCCACCAAGGTAGCAAAACTGGTGGCGCGTCCGATGGGGCCGGACAAGGTCCGGGCGAAAACCGCGCCGACGGCGATCATCACCGCGCCGATAATCACGCTGACCAGCAAAATGGACGTCAAAATGCTGCTTTGAGCCTGCTCGATGACGCTGCGCTCGACCCCGATGAAAAACATGCCGCCCACGTTACCCGTCGCGTCGATCAGTGGCCAATAGGCCGTATCGTAGTTTCGCCCCAGAATCAGATTTCGGTCGAAAAATGTCTGTTGTTGGCGCAGCACCGTGGAAATCACGTTCTGATTGTCCATCTTCGTGCCCACGACCCGCTGTCCGTCGCGCATGATGGTCGTGGCCAGCCGAGTGTCGCCCTCGAAAATCGTGGCTTCCACGCCGAAGCGCTGTTTCAGCTCATCGACGAACTGAAAGTTTCCAAGGTCGAATCCCGGCGTGACCACGCCGATGATCCGGTCTCCCATCTTTACCGGATACCCGGCACGAAGCGAAAATTTGATCACCGTACCCTGCTCGATACCCACGCTGGGCTGCCCCCGCAAAGCTTTTTGGACGTTAACCTGCCCGGCAACACTGTCTCCGACATTTTCTGAATGCCCCCTGGACACAACCACGCCGCGGGCGTCGGAAAAGGTCAGAAAGTCTATCCCGGTTTGTTCAATCACGTCTCGGGCCAGGGCGCGCAGGAAGCCGGTGTTGTGCTCATCAATGGCGTGCTGCACCTCGAAATTGGCGGCCAAGAGCATGCCCACGGTTCCGAGCAGCACCTCCCAATCCTTGATCTCCGCCTCCACGGCCCCCTTGAACCCGCCGAGTTCCTCCAGAGCTTTTTCGTCGAATCCTTTGGTGACATAGTGGTTCGTGGTCAAAAACAGGACCCCACTGGTCAGGAGAACCGCCAGGACGATGATGCCGATCAGCTTACCAAAAATTGGAATACGCATCTTTTCAAGCCCTCCCAGGCTGCAAAACAAGATGGAAACGTTAGGAACCGATTATCGGCCGGTTTTGAAATATCTTTAACCCCAGGAACGGCGCGAAGACGTGCCGTCCCAGCCGTTGCCGACAATTCTTGCCAGAACGACCCCAAAAAACAACTAAACATTGTGAATAATATCACAACGCCACAACCCTGTAAACACAACAGAGTAAACTGAACGGTTTGCCTCCCAAACCAGCCGTTGGGATCAGCGAAAGTCGTTTTGTTTGTACACGAACTGAAATATTTTGCTTGCCACCCTCCCTGCTTTTGGATATAATCACACTCTTTTTGAAAGTTTCTCTCACGAACGCAAATCCTAACCGTCGTGAGTCCGGGAGGTGAAGACAACTTGCCAGGAATTGTTTTGAGTGAAAACGATCACTTTGATTTTGCCTTGCGTAAATTCAAGAAACAGGTGGAAAAGGCCGGCATCCTTTCCGAGCTGAAAAAGCGGCAGCACTACGAAAAGCCCAGCGTTCAGAAGAAGAAGAAGGAAGCCGCCGCCCGCAAGCGCGCCGTCAAGAAATCCCGAAAAATAAACACTTCACGATGAGCCTTCAAGAGCGGATCGAACGCGATTTCATCGCCGCTTACAAAAACAAGGACACCGACTTGGTGGCCGTCTTGCGCATGCTCAAGACGGTCGCCAAGAATCGTCAGGTGGACCTCCAGCGCCCCCTGACCGACGACGAAGTCCTCGACCTCGTGCTCAAGCAGATCAAGCAGCGCCAGGAATCCATCGACATGTACTCCAAGGCCGGCCGGGACGAACTGGCCGCCAAGGAGGCCGCGGAACTGGAACTGTTGCGCGCCTACCAGCCCCAGCCCCTCTCCGCCGACGAACTGACGGCGCTGATCAAGACCGTGGTCGCTGAACAGGGGGCCACGTCCGTCAAGGACATGGGGCGGGTCATTCAGGCGATCATGAACACCCACAAAGGGCGGGTGGACGGCAAGGCCGTCAGCGAACTGGTGCGGAACCGCCTTTCTTCCTAAAACACGCCCGGTTCCATTCTGCGATGGAATCCCGAACACTTCTTCTTCTCGAATTTCCCAAGATCCTTGAGGCGCTGGCCGCCTGTTGCCGTTCCGAATCCGGGGCCCGAGCCGCGAGCGCGGTAACCCCGGCTTCGACTCTGGAAGATGTCTCCCGGCGTCAATCCCGCCTGCGCCAAGCCTTGGCCTGGGTCGGCGAAACACGGGTCGACTGCCCGGGCTTTCCGGACGTGAGCGGGGTATGGGCCTATGTCCAACCCCAGAGCCAGATATCCCGCGTTCTGGACCTGGACGCCCTGTGGGCCTTGGGCCGGTTTTTGGCAGCGGCCAAGGAACTCCGGGGGGGGCTGCTCGCCACGGATGGGCCGACGAATGCTCCGAAGGACGCGCCGCGTTGGCCGGACCTGCGCCTGGAGGCCGAATCTCTCTCCTGGCCGGAACTCACCGCCGCTGCCCTGAAACGCTGTGTCGGCGACGACGGTCGGCTCAAGGACGAAAGCTCTCCGGAACTCTGGTCCGTGCGCCAGGAAATCCGCCGGATTCATCAGCAATGCACCAAACGGGTCAAGGACTTCGTCACGGATCAGGGTATCGGCCATTATCTGCAGGACGACTTCATGACCATCTCCTCGGACCGCTACGTCCTGCCGTTGAAAAGCAATTTCAAGGGCAAGGTGGCCGGGATCATCCATGATTATTCCCAGACCGGGGAGACCTGCTACATCGAACCGATGTTTCTGGTGGAGGTCAACAACAAGCTCCAGGAGCTGAAACAGGAGGAGCGGGAAGCCGAGAACCGCATCCTGGCTCAGCTCACCGGATTGGTCCGCCAGGAACTGGATCGGTTGCGGCCCCTCTTCCAATGGCTGACGGACATGGATCTGCTCCTGGCCGCGGTCCATTTGGCCCACCGGATGGAGGCCCGCCCCGTGGAGATTGCCCCGGACGGCGAACTGGACCTCAAGCAGGCCCGACACCCTCTGCTGCTCCTCGCCGGTCACGCGGCCAAGCCCGTGGACATCCAGCTCAAGGGCGACCAACGGGTCCTGATCATCAGCGGCGGCAACGCCGGCGGCAAGACCGTGGCCCTGAAAACCGCCGGCCTGCTGGCCGTGATGGCCTTTTCCGGGCTGGCCGTAACCGCGGCCGAGGGCGGAACCCTGCCGCTGTGGCGGGACATCCACGTGTTCATGGGCGACGAACAGAGCCTGGAAGGTCAGTTGAGCACGTTCTCCGCCCAGATCAGCCACGTGGCCGCGGTCTGGGAGCGCATCGACGCCCGCAGCCTCGTTCTCCTGGACGAGTTCGGGGCCGGGACCGACCCCAGCCAGGGCGCGGCTCTGGCCCAGGCCGTGGTGGACGGCCTGCTGGACAAAGGCGCCTGGGCCGCTGTGGCCACCCACTTTCCGTCCCTCAAGGCCTACTCCCTGACCCGGGACGGCGTGCGCTCGGCCTCGGTGCTCTTTGATCCCAAAACCAACAAGCCCCTATACACCCTGGCCTACGACCAGGTGGGCGCCAGCCAGGCCATGGAAGTGGCCCGGGAGTACGGCCTGCCCGCTTCGATCCTGGCCAAGGCCGAACAGTACCTGCTGCTGGACGGGGCGGACACCACCCGACTGGTGGAGCGCCTCAACGCCCTGGCCGTGGAGCGGGAGAAGGAACTGGCCGAACTCGCTGAACTGCGCGCGGATCTGCGTCAACGCAAGGCCAGGCTGCGGGCCGAATTCGACCGGGACAAGACGGCCCTGCTCCAGGACATCAAAAAACAATCCCAGGACGTGCTGGCCAGGCTGCGCGAGGAAAAAATCTCGCGGCGCCAAGCCTTGCGCGAATTGGCCGAAACCCGCAAGCACCTGGAGACAAATTCACGGGCCGACGCGTCCGAGAACCAGTCCCCCGCCACCTGGGAAGACTACCAGGTCGGCGACCAGGTCGCGTACCCGGCCTGGAACAAGACCGGGACGGTCCAGGAAAAGGACGAGCGCAAGCAGACCTTGAAGGTCGAGTTGGGAGGTGTGTCCCTCTGGCTATCCCATCGGGACGTTGCGCCGCATGGCCGCCAAGAGGGGTCTTCCCCTCCCGGCCCCGTCGCTGCAACCTTGCGCTCCGCCCAGGTCGCTCCGGCTCCCCTGCGCCTGGATCTGCGCGGCCAACGGGCCGACGAGGCCCTCAGCGAACTGGCCGCCTTTCTGGACCGATCCTTGCTACGCGGTTCGGAGCAGGTGGAGGTCATCCATGGCCGCGGCACCGGGGCCCTGCGTCGGGAAGTGCATCAATTTCTCAAGAGCCACCCGGTAGTCTCCGCGTATGCCGTGGCCAATGAGGACCAGGGCGGTGATGGGGTGACCGTGATCACTTTGCGGTAAGACGGGCGACTTCCGGCAACGACAATTTGATGGGAAGGCGTGCCGGAAAAGAACAAGGAGAGGCCATGGACAGGACCGCCGTGCAACGGGTCAAGTCCCGGCTCGATTTCGTGGAACTGGCCCAGCGCTATCTGGAACTGCGCCCGAATGGAGAACGCTGGAGCGGCCCCTGCCCGTTTCATCAGGAGACCAAGCCCTCGTTTCACGTCAATCCGGGCCAGGGATTCTACTATTGTTTCGGGTGCCAGGCTTCGGGGGACGTGATCGATTTTTACGCCCGGATCAACGGCCTGGACTTCAAGCAGGCATTGACCCAGCTGGCCAAAGAAACCGGGGTGGAGTTGGACTTCGGCCCGGTGAGCCCTCAGGAGCGCAAGGACCTGGAGGAGCGGGACGCGGTCCTGCGAATGACCGCCCTGGCTGCGGAGCACTTCCGACGCAACCTGGATTCTCCGGCGGGCGCACCGGCTCGGGACTATCTGCTGCGGCGCGGCGTCAGCCCGGAAATGCTGGAAGCGTTTCAGGTCGGCTGGAGCCGGGCGGACTGGCACGGGCTGGAGGAATTTTTCCTGACCCAGAGCTTCACCCGGGACCAGGCCGTAGATTGCGGACTGCTGGTGCGCAACGACCGGGGCAAGGTCTATGACCGTTTTCGGGGCCGGATCATGTTTCCGATCCACGACCTGACCGGCCGGATCATCGCCTTCGGCGGACGGGCCATTGACAGCGACGAACCGAAATATATCAACAGCAGTGAATCGCCGATCTACACCAAGGGCCAACATTTGTACGGGCTGCACCAGGCCCGAAAGACAATTGTCCGGGACAAGCGGGCTCTGTTGACCGAAGGCTACCTGGACGTCATCGCCCTGCACCAATTCGGCTTCAGCGGAGCCGTGGGCGTGCTGGGCACGGCCCTGACTCCGGAGCAGGTCAAGCGCCTTGGCGGGTTTTGTTCTCGGGTGGATTTGCTTTTTGACGGCGATCAGGCCGGACAAAAGGCCGCGCTGCGAGCTGCGGAGATGTTCCTCGGTCAGGGGCTGGCCTGCCATGTGGCCACCCTGCCCCAGGGCGAGGACGTGGACAGTCTTTTGCACGCCCAAGGTCCCGAGGCCCTGCGGGCCGTGTTGGACGCGGGACGCGACGGCCTGGACTTCTGCGTCCGGACCGTTTCCGGAACCTACGCTCCCAGGGAGATCATGGACTGGGTGCGCCGCTTTCTGGAAAACGTCGCGGCGGACGACCTGCGCGGGTTCTACCTGCCCCGGCTGGCCGCCGGACTGGGCATGTCCGAGGCCGAGTTGCGCCGAGGCCGCCCCGCGCGTCCGACGCAACCAGCATCCCAGGCCGCGTCCAATGTCGCTCAGTCTGGAGTAAACCGGCCCTCAACGAACCAGTCCGGCACGCCCCGGTTGACGACCCGTGATCGCCAACTGCTCGCCTTTGCCGTAAGCTGCCCGGAGTACCGCCCTGAGCTGGCGGCTTCCGGGCTGGACGCCGTGCTGGAGGATGCCTGGGCCAGGACGCTCTGGGACAAGTTGCGCGCCTTAGACGCTTCCGACGCTTCCGACGCTTTTGACGCTTCCAACGTCGCCCGCGAAGCCCACGCGAACGCATCCGGGTACGACTACTCCGTCCTGGAAGAGTCCGAGCGTCGACTTTGCTATCAGCTCCTGGCCGAAGCCCCCCAGCGGGACCAGGCCGAAAGAGCCGCGTTTTGGGCCGAAGTCCAGGAATTTATGACGAAAAATCAATTCAAGAAACGACAACAAGAGATGCTGCAAGCCTTGCGTGACGCCCAAGCCCGGGGCGACCAACAACGCGTGTCCGCGCTTCTTCAAGCTTATCAAGATCTCGCCATGGAGGCATAATGAGCAATATCAAGGAAATCCAACAGATCAAGACGCTGATCGCCGAAGGAACCAAGAAGGGGTTTCTGACCTTCGAAGAGCTGAACAAAGCCCTGCCCTCGGAGATCAGCAACCCGGAACAGATTGAAGAAGTCATTAATATTTTCGACCAGTTGGACATCACAATCATTGATGCCGGCAAAGTGACCAAGGGCATCCTGACGGAAGAAATCGATGATGCACCGGCCACGGAAACGACCGGGGTCCAGTTCGCGGAAGGCGAGGACGCCGAATACGCCCCTCGCGGCTCTGATCCGGTGCGCATGTACCTGCGGGAGATGGGCGCGGTCCCGCTGCTGGACCGGGAAGGCGAGGTGCATATCGCCAAGAAGATCGAGGTCGGCGAACTGGAAGTGCTCTACGCATTGGTGGAAGTCCCGGTGGTCATCGAGGAGTTGGTCAAGATCGGTGAAGACCTCAAGCAGGGCCGGATCAAGCTCAAGGACGTGGTCAAGACCATCGAGGAGGACGACCCGTCCGAGGACCAGATGAACCAGCGCCAACGGGTGTTGTTCCTGCTGGAGGAAATCCGGGGCATGTTCAAGAAGAAGCGCAAGGTTTACCAGAAGCTGGACCAGTGCGCCCGCTTGGATCGTCGGGTGCATGGGATGCAGATGGAAATCGTGGCCTTCAAGGAGGAAATCGTCGCCTCTTTGCGGGACATCAAACTGGAAAAGACCCTCATCGACCGGCTGATTGAGACCGTGGAGGATTTTGTCCGGCAGATGCACAACTGCCAGCGGGACATCTCCGCCTACATCCTGTCCGTGGGCAAGAATCAGAGCGAAATCAAGGACATCTTCGACCGGCTGGATAAGCGCGAAATCAGTCCCGTGGCCGCGGCCGACTCCCTGAACATGACCATGGACGAACTGTTTTCCTTCAAGGAGATGCTGGCCGGAAAAATGGAAATCCTGGAACGGCTGCGGGAACAGTGTCAGCATACCGTCCAGGACTTGGAAGAAGTGCTCTGGCGGGCCAAGCGCGGCAACATCGCGGCCCTGGCCGCCAAGCAGGAGCTGATCCGCTCCAACCTGCGCCTGGTGGTGAGCATCGCCAAGAAGTACACCAACCGCGGCCTCCAATTTCTGGACTTGATCCAGGAGGGCAACATCGGGCTGATGAAGGCCGTGGACAAGTTCGAGTACCAGCGCGGCTACAAGTTCTCCACCTACGCCACCTGGTGGATTCGTCAGGCCATCACCCGAGCCATCGCGGATCAGGCCCGGACCATCCGCATCCCGGTGCATATGATCGAGACCATCAACAAACTGATCCGCACCTCCCGCTACCTGGTCCAGGAGCTGGGCCGCGACCCCTCGCCCGAGGAGATCGCCGAGCGCATGGACTACCCTCTGGACAAGGTCAAGAAGGTGCTCAAGATCGCCAAGGAGCCCATTTCCCTGGAAACGCCCATCGGCGAGGAAGAGGACAGCAGCCTGGGCGACTTCATTGAGGACAAGAAGGCCTTGGCCCCGGCCGAGGAGGTGGTCAACGCCAAGCTCTCCGAGCAGATCGCGGAAATCCTGTCTGAGTTGACCCCGCGCGAAGAGCAGGTGCTGCGCAAACGCTTCGGAATCGGTGAGCCCTCGGACCACACCCTGGAAGAGGTGGGCAAGTTGTTCAACGTCACCCGGGAGCGCATCCGGCAGATTGAGGCCAAGGCCCTGCGCAAACTCCGCCACCCCGGCCGCAGCAACGTGCTGCGCTCATTTTATGATGGCTGATCAACGACAATCCGCCTCCAGGAGACCCGTCATGACCTCGTCCTCCCCGATCCTCCACGCCGCCAGGGCCATGCTTGTCGCCCTGCTCTGCCTGCTTTGGACCGTATCCGTCTCGGCTTCCGAGGTTCAGGTTAAATGGGTTCCGGACGGGGATACCATTCACCTGCAGGACGGTAACCGGGTGCGTCTGTTGGGTATCGACGCCCCGGAGATGGGACGGGACGGCGGGCCGGATCAGTATTACGCCCGGGAGTCCCGGGACTATCTGCGCCGCCTGATCGATGGCCGATCGGTTCGCCTGGAAACCGATGGTCAGGAACCGGACCGATATGGCCGCCTCCTGGCCTATGTTTTTTTGCCGGACGGAAGGATGGCCAACGAGGTGCTCGTGGAGGAGGGACTGGCCTTTTTCTACCCGCACTCCCACCAGGACCGGGAGTTCCAACGGCGCATGCTCGAAGCCCAGAAACGGGCCATCATGGCCCGCAAAGGCTTCTGGCCGCGCATTCTTTCCCTACCCCAACCGCCGACAGGTTGGATGGGCAACCGCCGCAGCAAGCGCTTTCACCACCCGGAAAGTCACTACGCCGCGCGAATCAGCCCCAAAAACCGTGTAGCTTTGTTCTCCCTGGAACAGGCCTTTCTCGAAGGCTACGCCCCGGCCCGAACCAGCTCGCCCTGGCCGGACGCGGACTGAGGCAGGGAATTCTCGGCATGAAGAGATCCATGCGCAAAATGTCGTTTTGCGCATGGATCTGATTTCTATTTGTCCAGTTCCGCGTTCAGATGCTTCTGGATCTCAGGAATCGTCTGGGCGGAGATGTTTTTGGGCACTTCGAGGAAGACGGCGCCGGCCACGGACTTGGTCATTTGATCGCGCAGCATTCCCAGAAACGCCGGTGCGGCGAAGACCCCGAGCTGCTCGAACCGGCGGTCGCCATACGCCTTTTCCAGCACGTCGGCCACGATCCGGGAGAAGATCAGGGCCTCCTGTTTTTTGGGATCAGAGGACGACTCCAGCCCGTGACGACCCTGTCCTCCTCCGTCCAGGGACAACCCCGGACGGTCCCTGCTCATTTCCTGCTCCGGGAGACGGCTTTCCGGGTGCGTCAAGGTTTCCAACTCCTCAAGCTTTCCGCCCACCGGAGCATTGAAAATTCGGGCCTTGCTGCTGTCGGCGACAACGATCCAGCGTTTCTTCATCGTCTCCTCCTTCTGGTTGTCGGGGTGTGAAAACTCTTTGCGCCAAGCCGCCTCCCTGCTCATGCTGAACAGGCGCTCGGCGGAATCAGGGGAAGCTCCACCGTGACTCGCGTCCCCTGTTCTTCGTTGGTGCTGAACGTGATGCGTCCTCCGTGGATTCGGGCGATGAGCATGGCGCTGTAGGTTCCCAGGCCGGTGCCTCGCGGCTTGCCGGCGGTGACATAGCGGTCGAAAAAATGTTCCCGGATCTCCTCCGGAACCACGCCCATGTTGTGCGTCTCCAGGGTCCAGGCCGCATCCGCGCGCTGAACACGCAGGGCGACCGAGGTGCCCCGAGGGGCGGCCTCCACGGCGTTATTCAGCAAATTGAGCAACATGGAATGGACATGACGTTTTTCGGCGACCATTTCCAGGGACACGTGCCAATCCAACGGATCGTCCCCCAGCAAGAAAGCCGCCTTGACACCGCGTTGTTCGCGCAACGGACGGGTTTCTTCATCGAGCATCCGGATCATGGCCGTCAGGTTGAACCGTTCAGGCCGCAACACGTACCGTCCCTCTTCCATGTTAAACAAATCCATGGAGTTGGTCAGCATTTCCAGCATCCGCCGACCGGACTCGATAATGTGCTCCGAGTACGTGCGGACCAACTCCGGATCGTTCTCATCCATCATCAATTGCGCTACGCCGAGGATCCCGACCAAGGGCGTCCTGAGGTCATGGTGCACGATCCGCTCGACATCTTTGCGCAGGTTGGCCACCCGGTTCTGCTCCGTAACGTCCCGCTGCATGAAGACCAACTGATGAACTTCTTCGTTTTCGTTGACCACGGGCCAGGCCGCGACCTCCAGGAACATCGCCCGACCCGAAACCCCGCTGAACTTCACCTGAACCGGTTGCGAACCTCCGGTATTCCGGAAGGCTCCGATGGGGCATTCGTGTCCGTTTCCGCTCCACCTTCCGGCATGGAGAAGGACTTCCCGGATGTCGGCCCCGATCAGATCGGCCCGGCTCCTTTCGTAAAACACCTCAAAGGCCTCGTTCACGTCCAGAATGGATTGGGTCGATACTTCCACCAGGGCGATGGCTTCGGGAATGCCGCTCAGGATGGTCCGGCCGAGCATTTCGGACCGCCGCAACGCGGCGGTCCGCTCCTGGACCAGGTCTTCCAAATGGGATTGATATTTCTCCAAGGCCTGAATGTTCGCCGCCAAGGCTTGATCGCGACGGTGCAGGGCGGAAGCCAGGACGCCGATCTCATCGGACCGCCGCTCACCGGGATACTCCGGCGAAACGTCCCGGAATTCCGTCTCTACCCGCTCCGTCAACCGGGAAAGGTCCAGCAGGTAATGGCCGCTGATCCGCCAGACGAGATAAATGAAAAGCGGAACAAAGCCGATGAACAGCAGCACCCCGACGCCCAAAACGTACAACATGCCGGTTCGGATCGGCTGGCTGGAAAAGGCCACGTCGATCCTGCCGGTCACGGCCCCCTCCACGGCGATGGGCTCACTGAGCACCGCGCCGTTCATCGTACCGCGCTCCAGGAGGGCATGGCCGTTTTGGTCCAGAATCCGCGCTCCGATGATGCCCTCGTACTCCATTACCATGTCCAGCTGACGCTGGAGCCCAAGATAGTCCATGGACAGCAGGGAGGGTGCCAGGGCAACCGAGGCCAGGCGCATGTGGGAGCGGATGCTCGCTTCATGGCTGCGGGCCAGATAGGCGGTTCCGGTCCAGAAACCGATCCCCACGCCGACGGCGGTCATCACGGCCGCGATCAGGGCGATCCGGAGCGCAAGGCGCGTACGCAGGGAAAAATCGGAAAACCGAGGGATCATATCGGCGACGTTCAAACCTTCTCCAGAAGGTCGTTGAAAATATTGCGATGCAGGATTTCCGCGTCCCGGATAGCCACGACCGCCGTGCGCAACGCCGGCTCCAGGTCGTGCTCCAAAATCTCCGAATACAATTCCACGGCGCTCTGCTCCGCGGCGATGTCCAGCAGCACCAACTGGCGAGGCCCATTTCCGGTTCGGGGCGGCCAGACCGCCAGGGTGGGCGTGACGCCCCTGGCGATCAGGGCGTTGACCAAGGTTACGGCGTGATCGACCTCGTCGGCGATGATCTCCTGAAAAGTTTTGGAAAATATGGGATTGACCCAATGGGACAGCAGCCCGGCGTGGTTGGCGTACTGGATCACGGCGCCGTGTTCGTGCTGCAAGGCCATGACCATCAATTCCTCGGCCTGGCTCAGCCCGGAAGCCGTGCCGCGATCCTGGGCCGCTGCCTCGCCCCGGGACCAACGCAGAGCCGGGGCGACCAAAATCAATCCCGCCGCGCCGATTCCGGCCCGGAGCAGCTGCCTACGGTTGCCAGCCATGTGCACTGAGTGGCAGGATGCGGAATCAGCACTGTTTCCGGCATTGGTTTGGATATCGGTCATGCGGAAATCCTCCATATGCGGATAATTGATCACATTCGAGCAAAGGGTGCAAGTCCGACCTTCCGTCGTTTGCACCCCAAGGGCGACAACGCAAAGGACAGCCGAACATGATTCTTCAAACGGGCCAACTTCATTGCTATGATGAACAAGGCAAGGTGTTGGATTGCGGTCAAACCTTGCAAGATGGCCGGTTCCGGCATGGGCTGGCCTGGCCGGAACCGCGGTTTGAGGCGGACGACCAAGTGGTCCTGGATCAATTGACCGGGCTGGTCTGGCCCCGCGACGCCAATCTCGGCGAGTTCCCGATGAGCTGGGCCGAGGCCATGGATTTCGTGGTGGAAATGAACCGCGAACAGGCCCTGGGCTTCGCCGACTGGCGACTGCCCAACCGCCGCGAGCTGCGCAGCCTGGTAAGCTACCAGGCCAAGCGTCCGGCCCTGCCCCAAGAACACCCCTTTCGCGACGTCGTACTCGGCTGGTACTGGACCTCCACCTCCGCGGCCGTCAATCCGGCCTACGCCTGGTACGTGCACATGGAGGGCGCTCGGATGTTCTACGGCCGCAAAGACCAATATTACCTCACCTGGCCGGTGCGGGCAGGGAATCCCGCCTGTTTTTTCCGCACCGGGCAGAGCCGCTGCCATGACCAATACGGACGGGAGACGGACTGCGCGGGTTCTCTGCAGGACGGGGCGATCCGGTTCGGCACGGCTTGGCCGACGCCGCGCTTCTCGGCCCACGAGGAAACGGTTCGGGATGAACTGACCGGGCTATACTGGCTCCCGCGAGCCGACCTGATCGGACGCCCCGTTGCCTGGGTCGAGGCCTTGGAAGCCGTGGAGCGTCTTCGGAAACAACGATTCGGCGGGCGAGACGACTGGCGATTGCCCAACATCAACGAGTTGGAGTCCCTGGTGGACTGCTCCACGCATGACCCGGCCCTGCCCGGCGATCACCCCTTCACTCATGCCGGAGAAGGCTACTGGTCCTCCACGACCAGCTTTTTTGAAACGGACTGGGCCTGGGTGCTCTATCTGCGCAAGGGCGCTCTGGGCGTCGGGTTCAAGACCAACCCGGACTTTCTGGTCTGGCCCGTGGCCGGAGCACCCGAAATGCCAGAACAATGAGCCGAAAACCCTAGAAACGAATGGTTGAGAAAATACGGGCCGACGGGTAATGTATTAAGTTTGACCATCGGTGAAGGACGGCTGCGGAACGAGAGCGCCGCTTTTCCGAACTTCCTTTTGGTCGCCCATTTTTCATGCACCATCGCGCAATGCTTGCGAGTCCCTATTTCAAGGACGGCGGAGACGACATGACGACGACCGAGGACCTGACCACCTCTTTGCGAACTATTCTGGAAAAGTACGACACCAGTCGGGACAACCTGATTCCCCTGCTCCAAGATATTCAGGAACATCTGAACTATCTGGCTCCGGAGGCCGTCGCCATGGTGGCCGAACACCTCGACCTTTCCGAAAACGACGTCTACGGCGTGGCCACGTTCTACGCCCAATTCCGGTTCCATCCGCCGGGACGCCACCGGATCAAGATCTGCCAAGGCACGGCCTGCCACGTGCGCGGCGGCGGCATGGTCCTGGACGCGATATCCCGGAAGATCGGCATCGTCCCCGGTGAAACCACTCCGGACGGGAACATCAGCCTGGAGCGAGTGGCCTGTTTCGGTTCCTGCGCCCTTCCGCCGGTAATGGTGGTTGACGATACGGTCTATGGTCGGATGACCCCCCGGAAATCGGAAAAATTGATTGAGGACCTGAAATGAGCTTCGCCGAAATCCAGCAACAAGCCCGCCGAAACTGGGAACGATTTCAAAGCGGCGAAACGCCTCGGGTGCTGGTGGGCGCGGCCACCTGCGGCCGGGCCGCCGGGGCCATGGACGTGATCCGGGCCTTTCGCGAAGCCCAAGCCGCGGATCCGGCCTTGGCTTCCGTGGAGATTCAGGAAGTGGGCTGTCTGGGCATGTGCTACGCCGAACCCCTGGTGGAAATCCGCGGGCCGGCGGCAGACCGAGTGCTTTACGAAAACGTGACCCCGGCCATGGTTCCCGATCTGGTTCAGGAACATCTGCGCCAGGGCCGTCCGATTTCGAAAAACGCCCTTTGCCGGATGCCGGACGGACAACAAGGCAAGCTTCAGGACGAAATCCCATTGTTCACCGACCTGCCCATGATCCGCCATCAGCTCCGGGTGGTGGTCCGCAACTGCGGGTTCATCGATCCCTCGGATATCGACCATTATATCGCCCGGGGCGGGTATTCCGGTATTGCCCGGGCCATGGAAACGGGTCCGGACACGGTCATCGAGGACGTCAAGCTTTCCGGCCTGCGCGGCCGGGGCGGGGCCGGCTTTCCCACGGGCCTGAAGTGGAGCTTCGCCCGCAAGGCCCAGGGGGACGTGAAGTACGTGATCTGCAACGCGGACGAAGGCGACCCCGGCGCGTTCATGGACCGCTCCGTGCTGGAAGGCGACCCGCACGCCGTGCTGGAAGGGCTGCTCATCGCCGGTTACGCCGTCGGCGCGAACCAGGGCTACGTCTACTGCCGGGCCGAATACCCCTTGGCCCTGGAACGGTTGCGCACGGCCATCGACCAGATGCGGGACAAGGGCTTTTTGGGCGAGAACATTCTCGGTTCCGGCTTCGCCTTTGACGTGACCATCAAGATGGGCGCCGGGGCCTTTGTCTGCGGCGAAGAGACGTCCCTGATGCAAAGCATCGAGGGACGCCGGGGCATGCCCCGTTCCCGCCCGCCCTTCCCGGCCAATGCCGGATTGTTCGGCAAGCCCACGAACATCAACAACGTGGAGACCCTGGCCGCGGTTTCGGCGATCCTGGAAAAGGGCGGCGCGTGGTATGCCGCGATCGGCACGGAAAAGAGCAAAGGCACCAAGACCTTCTCCCTGGCTGGAAAAATCACCCGTACCGGGCTGATCGAGGTGCCCATGGGCATCAGCCTGCGGACCATCATCGAGGACATCGGCGGCGGGGTCCTGGAAGGCAAAAAATTCAAGGCCGTGCAGACCGGAGGCCCCTCCGGGGGGTGCGTGTCCGCCGAACACTACGACCTGCCCGTGGACTACGAACACCTGGCCCAGGTGGGGTCGATCATGGGTTCCGGCGGGATGATCGTCATTGACGAGGAATCGTGCATGGTGGACGTGGCCAAGTATTTTCTGGGCTTCACCGAAAACGAATCCTGCGGCAAGTGCGTACCCTGCCGCATGGGCACCCAGCATCTGCTGCGCCTGCTCACCGCGATCACCGAAGGCCGCGGCGCGGAGGACGACCTGGAAACGGTCCGCAAGATCGGCGACACCATGAAAAAGGCCTCCCTTTGCGGCCTGGGCCAGACCGCCCCCAATCCGGCTCTGACCACGCTCAACGCCTTCATGGACGAATACCTGGTCCACATCCGGGACCACAAATGCCCAGCCGGAGTCTGCAAGGCCCTGATCAGCTTTTCCATCGATCCCGAAGTCTGCACCGGCTGCATGGCCTGCGCCAAGGTCTGCCCCGTGGAGGCCGTCTCCGGAACCAAAAAGCAGCCCCACGCCATTGATCAGCAGATATGCATCCGCTGCGGCGCCTGCCGCAGTGCCTGCAAGTTCGGCGCGGTGCGGGTGGAGTAGTTGGACAACGTCCTTACCGAATCAATTTGAAGCGCATCCCTCCGGGAGGCCATGATCATGCTGATGGAATATTATCAGGAAGCCCTCAATCACGCCCAATATGAGATCATTGAGGATGACCTGCCCTACTACGGAGAAATCCCCCAACTCCCAGGCGTCTGGGCGTCGGGGAACAGCCTCGAGGAATGTCGTCGCAACCTGGCTTCCGCCCTGGATGATTGGCTCTTGATCAGTATAGCCAAAGGATTGCCCATTCCGGTGCTCAGTGGATGCTCGCTATCGTACCCGGAACGAGTGACCGCCTGATGGTTCGCCTGGCTCCAATTTCTCGTCGTGAATTCATCCGGAGAATGCTCGCACTAGGATTTGACGGCCCTTTCGCGGGTGGCAAGCACGAATTTTTGATTCGTGATGAACGGAGGCTGATTCTTCCCAATCCGCATCAAGGAGAAATCAGTGTCGCCCTGTTGACGAGGCTGCTGCGTCAGGCAGGTGTAACTCGTGAACAATGGGAACGGGCGTGAGTTTTGGATTTGATGAAAATGCCATGCCGACCATGCAAGAGCCGAGGAAAATCAAAATGATTCACGCAGGCAAGGAGAATACGAGACTGTGATCAACCTGACCATTGACGGCAAGCCCGTGGCCGTGGAGCCCGGAGCCACCGTGCTGGATGCGGCGCGGCTGGCAGGGGTGGCCGTTCCGACCATCTGCGACCACAAGGACTTGAGCCCTTACGGGGCCTGTCGGATGTGCATCGTGGAAATCGAGGGCGTGCGCGGCTTCCCGACGTCCTGCACCACGCCGGCGGCCGAGGGCATGCAGGTACGGACATCGACCCCGGAGTTGATAACCCTGCGCAAACGGACCCTGGAGCTGATGCTCTCCGGGCACCCCAACAGTTGCCTGGTCTGTCCGCACCGGGAGGCCTGCGAGACCATGCGTCCCAAGGCCACCAAGGCCGGGAGAAGCACGCGCTGCGGGTTTTGCAGCAACAAGGAGGAATGCGACATCCGGACCATGGCCCTGGAAGCCGGGAGCCGCGATCTGAACCTGCCCACGCTCTACGCCGCGCACAACCTGGAACGCGACGACCCGTTCATGGACCGGGACTACAACCTGTGCATCCTCTGCGCCCGGTGCTGGCGGATCTGCGAAAAGATCCACGGCAAGCCGGCCATCAGCATCATCAACCGGGGCAAGGACGCCCGGGTGGGCACGGCCTTTCACAAAAGCCACGTCCATTCCGGCTGCACCTTCTGCGGGTCCTGCATCGACATCTGTCCCACGGGAACCCTCACGGACCGCTTCGCCCGCTGGTACGGCAAACCGGACGCCAAGACGCCCTCCGCCTGCCTGCTCTGCCCCGAAGGCTGTTCCCTTGTCGCCCAGACCCATTCCGGAAAGCTGGTGGCCGCGACCATGACCGCGTTCCAGCCCGAGGCCAGCCTGTGCGCTTTGGGCCGGTTCGGCTACGCCCAGATCGTGAACGCCCCGACCCGCCTGCTCCGACCGACCATCCGGGAAAACGGGGACGCCTTCACCGTGGACTGGGACACCGCCCTGGATACCGCGGCCGGCGGCTTGAAACAACATGCCGGTCGAGTCGGCGTCCTGATCAGCGCGGCTACGTCACGGGAGGAACAATACCTCTACGCCCGGCTCGCCGCCGGACTCGACGGCCGCTTCGCCGTGGTCCCGGCCCTGCCCGCCGGACGGGACGCGTCTCCGCCGAAGTGGCTGGCGGAATGGCTGGCGGACATCCAGAGCGGCAAGATTTCGGCCCTGGTCCTGGGAGGGGATTTCCTGGACCGAGAACAGGCGGACGGCCTGGATTTTCTGGTAATCGTCGACGGCCTGCCCGTTCGGGTCCAGGACAAGGCCACCGTCGTGCTGCCCGCGGCTCTGCTGGCGGAGAGCACCGGAACCCTGCGCACCGCGGCCGGAGAGATCAAGCCTTTGGCCCGTGTCAGCCGGGCTCCGGGCCAGGCTAGGCCGGAATGGGAGATCGCCCGGGACATCGGTCTCCGGCTGGACCTCCAGGGATTCCAGTTCACCACGTTGGACCAGGTCACGGCGCTGATCCAGGACGACGCCCCGCCCGCGCCGTTTCCGGGCAATCCTCGCCAGGATGTCTTCTCTTTGCCGGCCACGTACCGCGGCCACCTCTTGGCGGACATTGTCCCGGCCCTGACCGCCTTCGGCCTGCCGACCACGCACAGTCCGTCGCTGGACGACCAACCCACCGAAGGCTTCGAGCTGCTGGAAATTCGTGAATTGGTCCCGAACATGCACCTGCTCCGGATCCACGCCCCCCAGGTGGCCGCCCACGCCAAGCCCGGCCAGTTCGTGATCCTGATGGCCAGGGAAACCTCGGAACGCACGCCCTTCACCCTGGCGGACTGGGACGCGAAGGCCGGGAGCATCACCCTGATCATCGAGGAAGTGGGCCGGTCCAGCCGGGAACTGATCTCGTTGTCCCAAGGCGCGCGGCTGGCCCATGTCAGCGGTCCGCTGGGCCAAGCCTTTCCCATCGAGCACAAAGGCACGGTGGTGCTGGGCGGCGGATGCTACGGCATCGGGGCCATCCTGCCCCTGGCCCGGGCCCTGAAAGAAGCCGGGAACCGGGTGATCAGCGTCATCGAAGGCTCCAGCGCCTATTTGCTCTACTGGGAGGACGAGGTGCGCGCCGTGAGCGACGAACTGCGCATCGCCACCAAGGACGGCACACGAGGGACCTACGGAGGCGTGCAGGAGGTCTTCCAGAATATTCGGGAGCAGGAAAGGGCGCGAAACACGTCCATCGACATGATCGTCGCCGTGGGGTGCACCTTCATGATGCGCATGGTCTCCGAGCTGACCAAGCCTTGGGCCGTGCCCACCTTCGTGGCCCTGAACCCGATCATGGTCGACGGCACGGGCATGTGCGGGGCCTGCCGGGTCTCCATCCACGACGAAACCAAGTTCGCCTGCATCGACGGCCCGTTCTTCGACGCCCACGGGGTGGACTGGGACGAACTGGCCTGCCGCCGCGGCGCCTACGCCCGGGAAGAGGTTGAAGCCCTGCCCCAGACCGTGGACCTGAACGCCCTGATGTTTCCGGAAAACGCGAAACAAGGCTGCGGGTGCGGACGATAACGACTCTTGCGTCCTGATCACTGATTTGGCAATAGTCCCATAATCATGGAGATTAAGGAGTGTCACCCAATGACGCACAATGACGAGCTACTTTCCAGAATCACGATCAATCCGAGCGTTATGGTTGGAAAGCCAACCATTCGAGGCATGCGGATAACCGTGGAGCATCTGTTGCGTGCATTATCCGCCGGCATCTCTGAGCAGGAGTTGCTTGAGGAATATCCTGACCTGGAAAAAAAGGACTTTCAAGCAGTCTTCGCCTATGTGACCGATCTTGTAGAAGAAGAGCGCGTGTACCCTGTTGGAGTGCCTGCATGATCCAAGCCGGGCTTAAATTTTTAGTTGATGTCAGCACCGGCAAGGCAGTTGAAACGTATCTACGAAGCAAAGGGCATGATGTTCGGGCAGTGCGAGACATTGATTCCCGCATGGAGGATGAAGAAATCATCCGCCTCGCCGTCGATGAACAACGTATGATTGTCACCATGGACAAAGACTTCGGGGAATTGGTTTATCACTGCTTGATGAAACATTTCGGCATCTTGCTTTTGCGCTTGGAAAACGAAACTTCTGCCGAAAAACTGCGTATCTTGAAGTATATCCTGGAGAATCATAGTTCACAACTTCAAAACAATTTTTGTGTCTTTTACAATGACAAACTCCGGGTCAGGCCGTGTATTGCCACCCGTATTCAGGCGTGAAGATGCAATCGACCCAAAAGTATCAGATGAGCACCTCGACACAGAACATTCCAGATAAATCCATGAAAAGACGCCCCAAAATTCCCCGCCAACCCATGCCCGAGCAGGACCCGCGGCGGCGGCGGTTCAATTTTGAGGAGGTGCCCCGGGGCTATTCCGAGGCAACCGCCAGGCTGGAGGCGTCCCGGTGCTTGCAGTGCAAGAAGGCAGGCTGCATCACGGGGTGTCCGGTGAACATCAATATTCCGGCCTTCATTGATCTGATCGCCAAGGGGCGTTTTGCCGAAGCCGCGGACAAGCTCAAGGAGCAGAACGCCCTGCCCGCGGTCTGCGGCCGGGTCTGTCCTCAAGAGAGTCAGTGCGAGGCCGGATGCATCCTGGGCAAGAAAGGCGATCCCGTGGCTATTGGTCGGCTGGAACGCTTTGCCGCGGACTACGCCCGGAATCACGGCCATGAGCCGCCGGTCTGCGCCGCGACGTCCACCGGCAAGCGGGTGGCCGTGGTCGGGGCCGGTCCGGCGGGGATCACCGTGGCCGGAGACTTGATCCGCTGGGGGCACGAGGTGGTGCTGTTCGAGGCCCTGCATCTGGCCGGCGGGGTGTTGATGTACGGCATTCCTCAATTCCGCCTGCCCAAGGAAATCGTCCAGTACGAGATCAACACCCTGAAGAAGAGCGGCGTGGAAATCCGCACGGACATGGCCATCGGCATGACCCAGACCGTTGACCAGCTTCTGGAAAGCGGGTTCGACGCCGTGTTCGTGGGCACGGGGGCCGGGCTGCCCATGTTTCTGAACATTCCCGGCGAGAACGCCATCGGCGTGTTCTCGGCCAACGAATTTCTGACCCGGATCAACCTGATGAAGGCCTATGATTTCCCCAAGTACGCCACGGCCCCGATCCGACCCAAGCGGGCCGTCACCGTGGGCGGGGGCAACGTGGCCATGGATTCGGCCCGCACGGCCCTGCGTCTGGGCGCGGAATCAGTGATCGTCTATCGTCGCAGTCTTGAGGAAATGCCGGCCCGGGCCGAAGAGGTGCATCACGCCCAGGAGGAAGGCGTGGAGTTCCACTTGCTCACCGCGCCCAAACGGATCCTCACGGACGCTCGCAATCGGGTCACGGGCCTGGAATGCCTGCGCATGGAACTGGGCGAGCCCGACGCCACCGGACGCCGCCGTCCCATGCCTGTGGAGGACAGCGAGTTCGTGGTGGCCGCGGACACGATCATCGTGGCCGTGGGCAACCAGCCCAACCCCCTGGTCCCCAGAACATCCTCGGGCATCAAGGTGGGCAGGCGCGGGACCATCGTGGCGGACCCGGAAACCATGGCCACCTCCAAGCCTGGCGTCTTCGCCGGCGGGGACATCGTCTCCGGCGCGGCCACGGTGATCAGCGCCATGGGGCAGGGCAAACAGGCGGCCCGGGCCATGCACAGTTACTTGACCGGAGAAGAGCCGCCCTGCGTATAATCTGTTAAGAACCATAGAACGACAAAGGAGACGCGTCGTGTCCGCGTATGAAGCCGTAATCGGCCTGGAGGTGCATGCCCAGTTGCGCACCCGGACCAAAATTTTCTGCTCGTGTTCGACCCAGTTCGGTCGGGAGCCCAATTCCAATGTCTGCCCGGTCTGCTCGGGCATGCCCGGGGTGCTGCCGGTGCTCAACCGAAGGGCCGTGGAGTACGCGGCCAAGATGGGGCTTGCCGTGGATTGCACCGTCAACCCGCGCTCGGTGTTCGCCCGCAAGAACTATTTCTACCCGGACCTGCCCAAGGCGTATCAGATATCCCAATACGAACAGCCCCTGGCCGAACACGGTCGGTTGCGGATCACCGCCAACGGGACGGAAAAGACCATCGGCATCACCCGGATCCACATGGAGGAGGACGCCGGCAAGTCCATCCATTCCGCCACGGAGAACAAAAGCTTCGTGGACCTGAACCGCACCGGGGTGCCGCTCATCGAGATCGTCAGTGAACCGGATCTGCGGAGCGCGGACGAGGCGGTGGCCTATCTCAAGGCCCTGCGCTCGATCCTTGTCTACCTGGAGATCTGCGACGGGAACATGGAAGAAGGCAGTTTCCGCTGCGACGCCAACGTGTCCATCCGGCCCAAGGGGGCCACAAAACTGGGCACCCGAGCCGAATTGAAGAACCTCAATTCCTTCCGCCACGTGCACAAGGCCATTGACTACGAGATTTCCCGCCAGGCCGTCCTGCTGGAGGACGGCGAGCGGGTGGTCCAGGAGACCCGGCTGTACGACGTGGACAAGGGGGTCACCGTGTCCATGCGCGGCAAGGAAGAGGCTCACGACTACCGGTATTTCCCGGACCCCGACCTGGTTCCGCTGCGGATCTCCCCGGAACTGCTGGCCGACCTGAAGCGCTCCATCCCGGAACTGCCCCAGGCCCGGGAAGCCCGGTTCATCGCCGAGTACGGCCTGCCCGATGCCGCGGCCCAGACCCTGACCGCGGAGAAAGACCTGGCGGACTACTTCGAAGCCGCGGTCCGGCTGTATCCGGAGCCGCAAAAGATCAGCAACTGGATACTCTCCGACCTGTTGCGGGAACTGAACCAGGCCAAGACCGCCGCGGCCGAGTCGCCTTTGACCCCGACACACCTGGCCGAACTGCTGGGCATGATCGACTCCGGCCAGATCAGCACGCGCATCGCCAAACAGATCTTTCCGGACGTCTTCGCCTCCAAAGAGTCCCCGCGCGAGATCGTTGAGCGCAAAGGGCTGGCCCAGATTTCAGACACCGGCGCCCTGGAAGCCGTGGTGGATTCCATCCTGTCCGCCAACCCCAAGGAGGTCGAGGCCTTCAAAAACGGCAAGACCAAACTGATGGGCTTCTTCGTCGGCCAGGTCATGCGCCAGACCAAGGGCCAGGCCAATCCGGACCTGGTAAACAAGCTGATTTTGGAGAAGCTGCAATAACGCTCTTCCGACAAACACACCGATTCTCACGAGAACACAATGCACCCGCACATCCAATTCAAGCCCGAAGCCAATGAACTGCACCTGCTGGATCAGCGACTCCTGCCGCTGACCGAGGAGTGGTTCGTCTGCCGGAACATGGCCGACATTATTACCGCTCTCAAGGAAATGGTCATCCGCGGCGCTCCGGCCATCGGGGTGACCGCGGCCTACGGCTGTTGCATCGCGGCCGGCAATATCGACCCGACCTCCCCGTCATGGAGCGCGGACCTGGACGCCCAGTTGGGAGACCTGGCCCGGGCCAGGCCCACGGCGGTGAACCTGACCTGGGCCGTGGCCCTGATGCGCCAAACCTGGCAAGACCATCCGGACTTGGGACTGGAGGCCCTGCGTACGGCCTGGCTCATCCAGGCCGTGGAACTGCACCGTCGCGACGAGGCCGTGAACCGGGAAATGGGTCGGCACGGCGCGGCCCTGCTCCGGGACGGCGACACGGTGATGACCCACTGCAACGCCGGGGCCCTGGCCACCGGGGCCTACGGCACGGCCCTGGGCGTGATCCGGGCCGCCGTGGAAGCCGGCAAGAACATCTCCGTGCTGGCCAACGAGACCCGGCCCTTTTTGCAAGGCGCCCGGCTGACCGCCTACGAGCTGGCCCAGGACGGCATCCCGGTGACCGTGTGCTGCGACAACGCCGTGGGCCTGCTGATGGCCAAGGGCATGGTCCAGGCCGTGGTCGTGGGCGCGGACCGGGTGGCGGCCAACGGCGACGCGGCCAACAAGATTGGGACGTACACCGTCGCGGTGCTGGCCCAACGGCACGGGGTTCCGTTTTATGTCGCGGTTCCGTTTTCAACCATCGACTTCGCCACGCCCACCGGCATGGACATTCCCATCGAAGAGCGCACGCCCCGTGAGGTGACCCATATCCAGGACCGCCGCATCACTCCCAAGGGCGTTCCGGTGCTCAATTTCGCCTTCGACGTCACCCCCGCCGAGCTGATCACCGGCTTGATCACGGAAAAAGGCGTGATCAAGCCCTCGGATCTGCATCGACACGCATCAACCTAAGGATTCCCAAACCCCATGAATCAAGAACTGCCCGTCGTGGCCCTGATCGGTCGGCCAAATGTCGGCAAATCATCTCTTTTCAATCGACTGCTGCGCTCTTCCAAGGCCCTGACCCACGACATCCCCGGCGTGACCCGGGACAGGATCTACGGAGAGGTGCTGCGCGGCGCGAAACCCTACGCCCTGGTGGACACCGGCGGCCTGGAGCCGGAATCCAACGAGGACATCAAGCAGGCCGTGCTGGGCCAGGCCCGGGAGGCCCTGCGGGAAGCTGCCCTGGTGCTGATGGTCGTGGATGGCCGGGAAGGACCGAACGCCCTGGATGAACAGGTGGCCGGGCTGTTGCGCGCGGCCAACAAACCGGTGCTGTTGATCGTCAACAAGGTGGACGGCGCGGAGAAGGAAGACCTGTTCACCGCGGACTTTCACCGGTTCGGTTTCCCCCTTCTCGCCGTGTCCGCGGCCCATGGTTACGGCCTGAATCATCTCCGGGAGACGATCGTGGACCGGCTGCCGATCCCGGCTGTTGCGGACAATGGGCCTGGGGACGCGCCAAAAGAAGCACCAAAAGAAGTGCTAGGCGAGCTAGAGGAGCCAGACGATCAGGACGAGCCGACAGGGGACGAGGCAACAGAGGATGCGCAGGAGAAGGGCGATTCCAAGGTCGGCGGGTTGCGGCTGGCGCTGCTCGGACGGCCCAACGTGGGCAAGTCCTCCCTGATCAACGCCCTGATCGGCTACCATCGGGTGATCGTCTCCAACGAAGCCGGAACGACCCGGGACAGCGTGGACGTGACTTGGCAGGCGGGGGACAAGATGTACACCCTGGTGGATACCGCCGGAGTGCGCAAGCGCACCCGTATCCAGGACAGCCTGGAGCGCTTCAGCGTCCTCAAATCCCTGCGCAGCAGCCAAAAAGCCCAGATCACCCTGCTGGTTCTGGACGCCGTGGAGGGCCTGACCGGACAGGACAAAAAGCTGTTTTCATTCCTGGACCGCGAAAAGACCCCATTGATCGCGGTGATCAACAAGATCGATCTCATCCCTCGCAACACACTGAACGCCTTGAAGAAGCAGTTTAAGGACGAATTGTCCTTTGCCGGACACGTCCCCCTGGTCTTCACGTCCACCATGACCCGTGCCGGACTCGGCGGCCTGCTGCCCCTGGCGGAACGAACCTGGGATCAGTGCCAGACCCGGATTTCCACGGGCCAATTGAACCGCATCCTCGGCGACGCCACCCAAAAACACCAACCCGCCGTGGTCAATCGCCGACGGGCCAAATTCTTCTACGTCACCCAAAGCGACGTGGCCCCGCCGACATTTATTTTTTTCGTCAATGACCCGGAATTGGTCAAACCGGCGTACTCCCGATACCTGGAAAACCAAATCCGCAAACGGTTCAACCTGAACCTGACTCCGCTGCAACTCTATTTCCGCTCCAGCCATGAGCAGAATCGAAAGTAGTCAGGATACCCCATGTCGCTGATCAACGTGATTATCCCGGTCCTGGTCGCGGCCGCCGCCTTCGGCCTGCTGCTGCGCAAAAAGGGCTCGCGCTGCCTGCCCTGACTGTACATCTACGTCCCGCTGGGAGCGGGGCTGCTGACCTATTACGTGCTGTCCGGACGGTTTTGAAATCCGGTGGAATTGTCAGGGAATCGGGAATTGATTAGAAGTTCTTTTCGCCTTTTTCGACTGCCGCTTTCCTTTTCGAATCCGCCGTTGGATCGCTTTTGCACCAACCCGCCTGAACAGCGTTCATCCCCATGTCCCACGTCCAACTCACCGCCAAGCACCGCCCCCAAACCTTCGCCCAGGTCGCCGGGCAGGAGGAAATTCGGGCCATTTTATCCCGGGCCGCTGCCCAGGACCGCGTGGCCGCGGCCTATTTGTTCAGCGGCACCCGGGGCGTGGGCAAGACCACCCTGGCTCGGATTTTCGCCAAGGCGTTGAACTGCGAGACCGCCCCCACGGCCGAGCCTTGCAACAAGTGCCACCACTGCCGCCAGATCACCATCGGCTCCGCGCCGGACGTGGCCGAGATCGACGGGGCTTCCAACCGAGGCATTGAGCAGGCCCGCAGGCTCAAGGAAGACGTGGGCTACGCTCCCTTGGAGTGCCGCTACAAGGTGATCATCATCGACGAAGCGCACATGCTGACCAAGGAGGCCTTCAACGCCCTGCTCAAAACCATGGAGGAGCCGCCGCCCCGGGTGACCTTCATCATGGCCACCACCGAGCCGCACAAGTTTCCGGCCACGATCATCAGCCGCAGCCAACACTATGTTTTCAAGATGCTTTCCCAGGCCGGGCTGCAAACCCACCTGGAGCGCATCCTGGAACTGGAAGGCCGGGAATACGAGCCGGCCGCAACCGCATTGCTGGCCCGACGGGCCGCGGGCAGTGTCCGGGACGGCATGTCCCTTCTGGAACAGGTGCTGACCATCAGCGACCAGGCCTTGCGCCTGGAGGACGTCCGGCAAACCCTGGGACTGGCCGGCGGGGAGCTTTTTCAGCGACTGATCCAGGCCATGCGCGAGCAGGACTGTCTCGCCGTGCACGACGTGCTCGGGGACCTGCTGCGTGACGGGTTGGATCTGGGCTTTTTTCTGCGGGAGCTGGCCGGGTTG
Organism: Desulfonatronum zhilinae; assembly: GCF_900182865.1. Taxonomy (NCBI): domain Bacteria; kingdom Pseudomonadati; phylum Thermodesulfobacteriota; class Desulfovibrionia; order Desulfovibrionales; family Desulfonatronaceae; genus Desulfonatronum; species Desulfonatronum zhilinae. Next base: position 19,308 of record NZ_FXUJ01000002.1, on the reverse strand, counting down.
TGGCGCAATCTCTTTCTGTTGCGCCAAGCCGGGGACAAGGCCTTGCCTTTACTGGAGCTGCCCGAGGAAGAAGGACGGGCGTGGCTGGGCGTGGCCGCCGACCTTTCTCCCACCTACATCCACGCGGCTTGGCAGATCACCCTGGAAGCCCAACGTAAGGTGCTGACCAGCCTGGAGCCGGCCCAGGCCCTGGAAATGCTGCTCCTGAACCTGACCTATCTGCCCGCGCTGGTACCCTTGGACGGCGTGTTTTCAAGCGAGCCGCCGCAAACCGGCCCGGTTCGACCCGTAGCCTTTCCCCCTAGCCAGCCCAAAGCCCCATCCGACAAATCATCCGACAAATCATCCAGGCAAGGACTCGGCGTCGGTCCGGAACCGATCCCGGCGGATCGAGGAACGTCCCCCAGGCAGTCCTGGCGGGAGCGCTCCCAACAGTCCCCCAGGAAAATGTCCCAAACCGTTCAGGGACCGTCCGAAGCCGATCAGCCTGTTCAAACTCCAAAGTCCGCTCCGCCGCCTTCGAGCTCCCCGGTTGGTCCTTCACCGAGACCACAGGCAAAAGTCGAGGCGGTTGAGGGACCGACGACAGCCGAAACACGCCCAGGGGCCGTGGAAGGCTCGGAGCAACAACTCGGACTCGACGGCGAATATCCTCCGCCCGCTCCCCTCTCCGCCGCGGCCCGAAACGTCCACGAGCCGCGATCTCAGCTCGATCCGTCCATGGAGACAGCGAATGGGACTCCGCCGCCGTTCTCGCCGAAAACGGCGGATTTGACGTCTTCAGCCAAGACCTTGGAAAATTTTCTCGCGCACTATGACCGACTGTGCAGCGCGGACCAGGCCCGCTATCCAAAACTGCGCCAGATTGAATACGCCATGACGGAGCAGGGGCTGACGCTGCGCTGCCGACACATGATCCAGTACAACTTGCTCAGCGACCCCAATAAGCTTCGTATCCTGGAAGATGTGGCCCGGGAATATTTCGGACGCCCCCTCCAACTGGAGCTTGTGCCGCCGCAAAATGGCGGTCAAAGACAGGGTTCGCCGCCCACCACGGCGTTTGCTCCGGACAAGCATCCACTGGTGGCTGAGTTCGTCGAACAGTTCAAGGCAAAAGTGGTTTCCGTGGAGCCACGACAAACTCATTAACCATTCTTCCGAGCCCGCGTGAAACGTTGTCGGAGCGCGCCGCCTTCGAATCAGCGAAGTGCCTCGGAAGCAACCCCTGAAGGAGCGTTTTATCATGATGAAAGGAATGGGCGACCTGGTCCGCCAGGCGCAGGTGATGCAGAACAAGATTTCCAAACTGCAAGAGGAAGTGGGCCGCAGGACCGTCGAGGCGGCGGCCGGCGGCGGGATGGTCACGGTCACGGCCAACGGGGCTCAGGAAGTCCTGGCCATCAAGATCGACCCGGCCGTGGTCAACCCCGAGGATGTGGACATGTTGCAGGATCTGGTTCTGGCCGCGGTGAACGAGGCCATGAAAAAGGCCGGCGACATGATGAAGGAAGAGATGGCCCAGGTAACCGGCGGGATCAAGATCCCCGGAATGTTCTAGGGGAAGTCCGACGTGCGGGAGTTGCCCCAGACCTTGCGGGATGTGGTGGACCAGTTGGCCGCCTTGCCGGGACTCGGTCCGAAATCAGCGCTCCGTGTGGCCCTGACCCTGCTGAAATGGCCCAAGGAGCGAACAGCCGACCTGGGGCGCAGCATTCTGGAGTTGCGGGACAAGCTCTGCTTGTGCGGCTCCTGTGCCGGCATTTCGGACCAGGACCCCTGCTCGATCTGTTCCGACCCCGGTCGATCCTCCGAGCTGCTCTGCCTGGTGGCCGAGTGGGATTCCATGCTGATCATGGAGCAGTCCGGCGGGTATCGGGGCAAGTACCTCGTCCTGGGGGGGCTCTTGTCGCCCCTGGACGGCGTGAAGCCGGAAAGCCTTGAAATGGGCCGCCTCCGCGAACGATTGTCCGAGAATCAGGTTCAAGAACTAATCCTGGCCCTGGGCACGACCCTGGAATCCGAATCCACGGGTTCCTACGTCAAAAACCTCGTTGAACGAGACTTTCCCGGCGTTCAGGTGACCCGTCTGGCCCAGGGCATCCCTCTGGGCACGGACTTGAAATTCATCGACAAGGAAACCTTACGCCAATCCATTACCTACCGCCAAACGCTGTAGGTTTCGTAACTATTCAGCACAAAGTAATGCTGTTGTCGGGGTCGGAATCGGAATCGGGATCGAAAACGCTGGGATGCGTTCTACATTCTTCCTGTTTCGATACCGATTCCGACCCCGACCCCGATTGCCGGAACAAGAGCGGAAACAGAATGTGCTGAGTAGATGCTGGATTTCAAAAACAAAAGGCCCGCTTTTTCGCGGGCCTTTTGTTTTTGAAATCTTTCAGAGCCATGCCGGGGTTTGAGCGTTCTCCCGAGCTGTTTCACTCCACCCGCGACTCCGAATCGGGTTGAACCGCGCCGGCCACGATTTTACCGGTCAAGGCTGCGTACTGGGCTTGGACCTGTTCGGTCATGGCCTTGAACAGTGCCAAGTCCTGTCCCTCCAAGGTTCGTCCAGGAGGCGACTCCACCGAGGCCGGATTCACATGCTGGCCGCGAAGAAGAACTTCGTAATGCAGGTGCGGCCCGGTGGACATGCCCGTGGAGCCGACATAGCCGATCACCTGGCCCTGCTTGACCCGAGTGCCGCGACTGATCCCGCGTCCCAACCGGCTCATGTGCGCGTACAGCGTCGTGTATTCATTGGGATGCCGGAGTTCCACGGTGATCCCGTAGTTCCCCTTGCGTCCGGCATGGGTGACCACGCCGTCCCCGGCGGCCATGATCGGAGTCCCGGTGGGCGCGGCGAAGTCCAGGCCGCGATGCATCCGGCTGTAGCCGAGAATCGGATGTCGGCGCATGCCGTATCCGGAGCTGAGCCGTGCTCCGTCGATGGGAGTCAGCATCAGGGTCTTGCGGACGCTCTGCCCGCGCTCATTGAAATAATCCGTTTCCCCATCCAGGGCCGTAAAACGAAAAATCCTCAAGGCCCGTCCGCCGGTTTCCAGCGTGGCGTAAAGCAGCGGTCCTTCGCGTACCGCTTGGCCGCTTTCGTCCAATTCGCGCTGGAACAAGGCCTCAAAACGATCGCCGGGTTGGATGTCGCGCTGAAAATCGACATCAAACGAAAGGGCTCGGATCATTTGAATCAACACGGGGCTGGGCATGCCCGCCCCCACGGCGGCGTTGTACAGGCTGGAGGTGATCTCCCCCTGGGCCGCGAAGGGAGCGACCTGCAATTCCCACTGCTCTTCCTTGGCCAAAAATTCTTCGTCGCTCTCGCGCAGGACCATCACATTGCGGTCCACGTCCACCTTCATCCGCAGCCCGGCGAAAAAACCATCCTCTTCGTCCTCGGCTCCGGGAACGAAGGTCAGGACCACTTCATGTCCGGGCTTGAGCGAGCGGGGATTGTAGACCTCCTGCAGCGCGGAAACCGCGGCATGGGCCTCGGATCGGGCCAGACCGGCGTCCAGAAGAATACCCATCAACGTGTCGCCCCGGGCCACCCGGACGATCTTCTCCAGGACGCTGTCGGTTTCTTCGACGACGGGTTCGACCTCCGCGACGACTTCTTCAGGCGAGGCAAGGCCTGCCGTGTCGGTGGAAACGAACTTTTCCGACTTGCCAGCCCCTTTCCGCTCCAAGGCGACCAGTTCGATATTTTTCAATCCGTCGAGAGAGGATGAAAGGATGGGGGCCTGCCCATCCGTAATCTGGGAAAAGGCCAGCATGGCCAGCTTGGGCAAGGCCAAAAGCAGGGCGATCGCGAAAAAAATCCGTCTCCATCGAATTCCCTTTGGTGAAGACGGACGCGATCGAGGTATGTAGGTGTTGCGTTTCATAAATGCCTCCGGCATGAAAACGTTCGCCCGCGACCATCTGGTCATGGGCACGCGGAAAAGAACGTCATGTCGACTTTCACTCGCGAAGGAACGGCAAAACTTTCAAGGCTTTGCCCCGTATGCGGAAGAAACGACAACCCGCTGAACGCCGAGGTAATATGGAAGTTTGGAAGAACCGCTCCGAGACAACGTACTGCCTAACCGCAATCCCCCCTCCGTGGCAAGTCTTGACATGACATTTCGGGCAATTAAGGAGCCGTGTCGCTGAAGAGGCCAAAAACAGGCGAAATAATGGCCCAAAACATCTTGAAAATCAACCTCACTGGAAGCAAAAATACCCATGGACGTCGTGGAAATTTGGACGGCCTTGATCCGGCCCCTACTCAAGCTAACCATGTTCATCAGCTTAGGCCTGCTTGTCGGCCAGCTGATCGAGGCCCTGAACTGGACCAGGGTGGTGGCCGCCGGCGTCACGCCCTTGCTGCGCCTGGGGCGGCTTTCGGACATTGCCGGAGCCAGTTTCTCCTTGGCATTTTTTTCAGGCATTTCAGCGAACTCTATGCTCGCGGACGCTTACGAACAGGGCCGGATCAGTCGTCGTGAACTGATCATGAGCAACCTGTTCAACAGCCTGCCCACGTACTTTCTTCACCTGCCCAGCGTTTTTTTCATCCTGGTCCCGCTGATCGGCGCCGCGGCCGGGGTCTATCTGGGGTTGACCATCGGGTCGGCCATGTTGCGGACCGTGTTCATTCTGCTGTTTTCCCGATTCTTCCTGCCCCCGCCCACAGAGCGATGCGTTTCCTGCCGACTGGATGAAAAAGGCCCGGTTTCATTCAAGGATGCCATTAAGCGCACGGTCCAACGATTCAAAAAACGCATCCTTCGGGTTCTGTCCATCACCGTGCCGATTTACGTCTGCTTTTTCCTGCTCAATCGCTGGGGCGCGTTTAGAGCGGTGGAAGAATTTATGGCCCAAAACCTGGGATGGCTGTCCTGGCTTTCACCGCAGGCCGTGAGTGTCGTGATTTTCCAGATGGCCGCCGAGTTTTCCGCCGGAGCCGCCGCCGCCGGAGCGTTGCTCTCAGCGGGAAGTCTGAGCCAGAAAGAGGTCGTGCTCGCCCTCCTGGTGGGCAACATCCTCTCCTCGCCCATGCGGGCCGTGCGGCACCAGTTCCCGTACTACGCCGGAATCTTCAAACCGGCCCTGGCCGCGAAACTGATCTTCTGGAACCAGGGATTGCGGATAATCAGCCTGATCCTCGTGGGCGCGGCCTATTCCGTATTGGTCTGAGCCGTCGTCTTTTGCTTTGCTCAGGTGTCGATCAGGTTCTGCCCTTTCAAAGAGAGCCGCTCGTTCAGGGAGTCGATCCGCTCCTGAAGAGACGCCCGCCGAACCGGACTGGCTTCCTGATACAACTGCTTGAGCAAGTAGTTGCGGCAGTGGAACAGGGTGTGCCGTTCATCCGGCCGGTGGACCATCTTGCCGCAAACCGGACAGGCGCGAATATCGGATTGGCGAAGTGGAGACATCAGTCGTTCGCGATTTTATCGAGTGTTTTGTTATCAGCCGCCACTGGAGCGTTTTTGTCGTCGTTCCATTCCACCTTGGTGAAGAGCCGATACAAGTCCTGGGCCTCGGAATGGTCTTTATTCAACTGTAAACATTTGCGAATACTGAGCAAGGCGTCATCAAACCGCTTCGCGAACATTTGGGCCTTGGCCAGATTGTAATAGATGTTCTCGTCTTTCGGAGATAACTTGAGAGCGTTGATATAGGCATGAACCGCCTCGACGTACATTCTCTTGTGACGCAGTTCAATACCCAGGGTGTTGTAGGCGTTGGGGGCGTGAATGTCGTACTTGGTGATCTTGGCGAAAATACGTTTGACCTCGGCGAACTGATCCAGGCGGGCGTATTCATCAGCGGCTTTTTGCAGATAGATCTGATAATTCTTCATGTCCTCCCGACCACGATACGCTTCGGCAAGACCTTCGTACGCCTTGATAAACAAATTGTTTAATCGGAGAGCATTGTTGAAGGCGACAATAGCCTTGCCGAACTTGCGATCCAGCAGATACTGCATGCCCATGTCGAAATACTTCCGGGCTTCATCGTTCTCGTCGTTGGTGTTTCCGGCGACGATCTCCTCGAATTCCTGGATGGCCGCATCGTAGTCGCCCTTCGCAAGGCTTTCCTGGCCTTGCGACAACAGCTCCTCGCTCACCTGGATAGCGTCTGCCTCCGGCTTGACTTTGGCATGGCGTAAGAGCGTCTCCAGCGTATAAGGACGGATGATGAAACCCGTACACCCTGCCGTGATGGCGTCGATGACGAAACCTTCGTCGGAAACATCCGAAATGACGATCATGTTCAGAGGGGTGCCGCGCAGGTATTTCCGAATCTGAAAGATCAACTCGTGCAGAGGACAGCCGGAGACCGAAGAATCGAGGATGATTGTCTGAATGGAGTTGTGACGGATGAAGTCCAGAACCGCTCCTGCCGAGGTCAGCCGACAGCTCATAACCAGCCCGATCTTACGCAAGTTTTCCCGGTCCTGCTCATAATTTACGTCACTGGACGTGGCGATGACGTAAGCGGGCAACAGGCTGCCAGGCGCGCCGCCGGACGGAGCCGCAGGCGCCAAAACCGACGGTTTGGTCGGCTGAACCGCCGATCTGCTCATGGCTGGAGAGGAAAGTGGGGACTGGGTGGACTTTTGCATCGACGGAACCAAGCACGCTCCAGATGTTTAGGCGTTTCGTTCTCCGTAGCCGGGGCGCACTCTGAAATCAAGAGGCACTCGCGTCCCACGCAGGGCCATTTTGTTCTCTGGAAAATATCCATACTTTCAGAGTGGTAGATTGCAGGGTGTTCAAAGGGAACCTCCATGGGTGGGCCAGCAATCATCGAAGTCGAAATCGCTATCGAAATCGGAATGTTGCCAGAAACCGATTTCGATCACGATTTCGATACCGATCCAGAGCGCCCGTGGTTCGAAAACAAAATTGCCCTGGCGTCCCTCGACGCCAAACATATTCGAGTGGCCGCGTCGTGGGGCAGCAGATTTCGCTGGACGAGTTGCCGCAGACCCGCTTCATCGTCCACATCGGACCAGGGTCCCAAAAGACGCGGCTCCAGGCCGCTTCGAAGCAGGGCCGCCCGGCACTCGGCAAGAACCCTCGGCGTACTCCAGGGGACGGTGGTGAACAGGCCGGGTCGAAAAGCCCGCCGAGCCCACCCGAGCAGATAAAAACCGCCGTCCCGGGCCGGGCCGAGGACGACCTCACGGCGGTCCAAAATCCGGAACGCCTCGACCAGCAGGCTTCCGGGCAAATCCGGCAGGTCGCTTCCGATGAGCACCACCCGGTCGTGTCCCGCCTCGAAGGCCCGGAAAAAAGCGTCGTCCATTCTCGCGCCGAGGTCAGGTCCGACCTGGGGCTGGAACCAGCGCTCACTTCCCAGCCACGCCGCGAAATCCGCCCGCATGTCCCAGGGGGCAATGCTCAGCAGAACGCGTCCCTCCAAGGCGTCCACGGTACGCAAGACGTCCTGGACAAAGCACCGATACAAGGCAGCGGCGTTCTCCGCTCCCAATGTCGCGACCAAGCGGGTCTTCACCCGCCCGGGTTGCGGATGCTTGATCATCACGACCACGCAGTCCGAAAGGGCGGCTGTTGAAAGGTTCATGAGGGCGGGAAAGGGCGCGCGCCTGAATCGAGGGACTCGGCGGTGGGATAAAATCGCCGCAACCTCGCGGGAGACGCGCCGAAGTGATAGAGGAGCCGAACGCCCCAGTTACGCAGGGTGCAGTTCCAGACACCTTCCTGTTCCCAGCGCCGGGCCGAAGTAAGCGCGGCCTCGCGAAGCAGAACCACGGGCCATCTCTTGCGCCGAACCCGGCGCATCAGTTCCAGATCCTCCATCAGGGGAATGTCCGCGTATCCGCCCAGTTCCTCAAAGGCCGCACGACGCAAAAAAATGGCCTGGTCGCCATATGGAACCCTGGTCAGCCTGGTGCGCAGATTCGCCGCGGCGGCGATCAAGCCCAGGGCCGGACGGGGCGAGTCGATGGCCAGCCTGAAGGCCCCGCCCACAAGCCGGAGATTTCGGAGTGCCTGAAAAATCAGCGTATCAGCGCCGGGCGGCAGACGGGTGTCCGCGTGCAGGAAGAGCAGCACGTCGCCGCGCGCCTGGGCGGCCCCGGCGTTCATCTGACGCGCCCGCCCTGCATCCGAGCCGATCCGGATCACGTCCCGGCCTTGCAGGGCGACCAGGGTGCGCTGCTCCGAATCGCCGTCCACGACCAGGATTTCCGCCGTTTCCCTCAGGGCGCGGGAGGTTAAATGGTCCACCAGGGACGTGATGCCCCGCTCCTCCCGAAAGGCGGGAATGATCACGGACAGCCGGACGTTCACGAATTATCCCCGAGGTCGCCGTCCTTTGACTTCGGCGGAGAGCGGCGCCGCAATGGCCTTCTTCGCCTTGGGCGACGCCCGACGCGGCTTTCGCGACGAGGAATCCCGTGTGGCCAACTCTTCCAGTTCCTTGAGCCGGTCATCCGCGAAGCGGTACAAGCTGCCCGCGGAGAAGGAACCGTTTTTCAGCCGCCGCCCGGCCGGCAGCCCGGTCAGAATCTCCAAAGCCTCTTCAATGCAGCAGACCGGATAAATATGGAATCGTCCTTCCTCCACGGCCTGGATCACGTCCTGTTTGAGCATCAGGTGGACCACGTTGTCCTCGGGCAGAATCACTCCCTGGCTGCCGGTCAGACCGCGACGGCGGCAGACCTCGAAAAAACCCTCCACCTTGCGCGTCACCCCGCCCACGGCCATGATCGCCCCGGATTGACTGACTGCGCCGGTGAAAGCCAGGGCCAGGTTGTTCGGACGACCGGAAAGGGCCGAGATCAGCGCGGCCAGTTCAGCGCCCGAAGCGGAGTCGCCGTCCACCTGGGCGTAACTTTGCTCGAAACAGAGGCTGGCGGTGAGGACCACGGGCTTGTTCTGGGCAAAGAGCTTGAGCAGGTAACTTTTGAGAATCATCATGCCCTTGGTGTGGATCGGTCCGCCGAGTTCGGCTTCCCGCTCCAGGTCGATGATCCCGCCGTGTCCGACGCCGACGCTGCACGAAATCTGATGCGGCAGCCCCATCTCGTAGTCCCCCAGGAACGAGACGGACAGACCGTTGGCCTGGCCCACGGCGCTGCCGGTGGTGGCCACCTTGATCAGCTGCCGGTCGTACTCGGACAAAAATTCCTCTTCGTACAGATTGGCCCGGTAGTTGCGGGCCTCCCAGGCTTCCTCCAGGGTTCGCCTGTCGACCATGGCGGCCTGGCGCATGGTTCCCATGGCCGAGGCCTCGATCATCAGTTCGCGGACGATGGGCAAACGCAGGGACAACTTCTTTTGGTCCTCGGCCAGCCTGGAAGCGAAGTCCACCAGCCAGGCCAGGGCGTCCCGGTCGAACGGCAGCAGGTCGTCCTCCCGGATCATCCGGCCCATGGTCTGAACGTACTTGTGAATGGAATCCGCGTCCCGGGTCACGGTGTCCTGAATCTGCCCCTTGATCTTGAACAGCTTGGGGAACCGGTCGTCGTAGGCCAGGAGCAGGTCGTAGGCCTCGTCCGTGCCCACGAGAATCACCTTCACGTCCAGGGCGATGGGTTCCGGAGTGATGGTCTTGGTACGGATCGTTTCGTGATGATCACCCGGGTCTTCGATGCGAATCTGCATGGAGCGCAGTGCCCGCAAAAGACCTTCCCAGGCCTGGGGATGCTGGAGAACGTCTTCGATGTGCAGGACCAGAAACCCGCCGTTGGCCCGGTGCAAGGCGCCGGGCTTGAGCAGGGAAAAGTCGGTGAACAGGGCCCCCCATTCGGCCTCGCGCTCGATGCAGCCCAGAAGGTTGAAGAACGTAGGATTGTCCTCGACGATGATCGGCGCTCCGCTTAAACGGCTGTTGTCCACGAACAGATTGACCATATACCGATCGAAAAAGCCTTCGTTGGAGGCCATGGCTTCCGGCCCTCCGCCCTGGGGCCCCGGCTCCTTCGGCTTGAACTGATCCAGGTTGTCCAGCAGGTCCCCTCGCAGTGCCGTCAAGAAGGCATGGAGGCGTTCGTGCTCGACATGTTGAGCGATGAAAGGCTCCAGGGCTTCGACCAGCACCTGTTCCAGCACGTCTCGCTCCAAATTGCGTTCCGCCTCCCGCAAATCCTGCTCACGGGCGTTGATCTGGCGCAGCAGGCCGAGCATCGCGTCCAAGGTTTGATCGCCTTCGTTGCGCAGCTTCAACCGCACCCCCGATTCCAGCTTCTCCACGTCGCCGCTGTTCAAAACCTTCCCGTCCACGACGGGAAACAGGTTGACGTTGCCCTGCTCGTCGAAGGAGAGGTTGAACCCGTGTCCGTCGGCCTGTTCCTCCATCTGGAGAATCAACTCCTCCTTGGAGTTTTGGAACTGGCGGACCAGTTTTTCCTTTTGCCGTAAATACTGGTCCTGGCTGAAACGGTTCGGCACCTCGTCACGGATGCGATGCACCACGGCGGTCAGCTCGGTCTTGAACGTCTTGGCCGCGCCGGGGGCCAGGGAGACGGCCAGAGGACGATCCGGATCCTCGAAGTTGAAGACGTAGACCCAATCCGGCGGGGTCGGCCGTTGCGCGGCGCGCGGGGTCAGGTAGTTCTGAACGAGATAGGTCCGCCCGAGTTGCGGCTCACCGACAACGAAGATATTGTATTCCTTTTTGGGGATGTTCAGGCCCAACTCCAGGGCGTGCAAGGCCCTGGGCTGCATGGGCGGAGCCGGGTCCTCGCGGGGGATCTGGGTGCTGTCGGCGTAGCCGATGTGCTCGGGGTCGAGCCGCGCGCGCAGACTTTGGGAAGGCAATGCTTTAGGTATGGACATGACGAATTCCGGTTTCCTCCAAACGATTCCAGTGATTTCTATTGTTTTCAGGGAATACCCGCGCTCCCCGGCGAACGGTGGCGGACGGGACGACATTCGGCCGTCCGTCGCCTCGGCCACTGCGCCGTGTCGGGCAAGAAGGATTCCTATTCGCTTCCAGGAAACTTGTCATCCCGCCACGAGGCCCGCCGCCCACGGGGCAGGCCATTGAAAGCCGGCGACACGAAGAGATGCTTTCACGAAGGCGGCCACGTTGTTTTTTTTCGCCGACCTCGTTGACTTGCTCCGGAGCGCTGTGATAGACGCCGTGGGCATGTGAATGTTTGCACGAAGAGACGGGGCGGACGAAAAAATTTTCCTTCCGAAGCGGAATCGTATCGATCCGGCGAAAACGCACGACACTCACACCAAAGAGTCGAACATAAAGATGTTTTTTCGATCCAAGTCCAAGTACAAAGACCTGATGCAGCCGTTCTCCCAGGCCGGTCTTTTGGGCATCCACCTCGTCGCGTCGACGTTCGTGGGTGCGCTCATCGGGTGGTACCTGGACAAATGGTTGGACACCAAACCCACGCTGTTTCTGCTTTTCTTGGTTTTCGGGATCATCGCCGGCTTCAAGAACATGTACATGGAAACCAAGAAAATTCAGAGGGAGTTGGACAAGCAGGATGCGGCCGCTCGACAGAACAAACCACAAGATTGAGGCCTTTTTACGGCGCAACGGTTTCTACCTGGACGACGTACGCATTCTGATTCGCAATCAGCTGTATTTTCTGTTTTTAGGGTGCGCCCTGATGGCCTTCTCCGGGCTGGCCCCATGGGCTCTGGCCTTTGGAGCGGGGTGCGCGCTCAGCACGATGAACTTCTGGATGCTGGCAAAAGGGTTGCAATCCATCGTTCATCGCCCTGACGGCGCCGTCGCCGTCTCGCTGATTCGATTCTACGGACGACTTGCGTTGACCGGCGTGACGCTGTTCGGATTGATCGCCTGGGCGGGCCTGCCCCTGGCGGCCCTGATCGTCGGGCTTTCGACGGTCGTTGTGAATATTCTGTTCTGGGGCGTGTTCCGGTTTCACCGGCAAAAAGTGAAGGAGGCTTGACCAAAATGGCTGGAGACATTCAATACGTTCTAATTTTGAAAGAAGGCCTGGATGCGGTGGGGATAAACTTTCCCAAGGAGTACATTCACATCGTGTACTCGTGGGTCATTATCGCCGTGCTGATTTTTCTGGGCTGGCTTGCCACCAGGAGGCTCACCCTCGTCCCGGGAAAAAGTCAAAACGTCTGGGAGACACTGATCGGCGGCATGGAAGATTTCGTCGTCCAGAACATGGGCGAGGCAGGCCGCAAGGTGTTCCCCGTGCTCTTTACCCTGTTCATCTACATCCTCTTCATGAACCTCACCGGCCTGATCCCCGGCGCGGACGCCCCCACGGCCAACATCAACACCAACGTGGGCATGGCCATCTTCGTCTTCCTTTACTACAACTACTGGGGTTTCAAACTCCACGGCCTGCACTATATCAAGCACTTCACCGGCCCGTTCTGGTGGCTGGCGCCCATGATGCTGCCCATTGAAATTATCAGCCACTTGGCCCGCCCGCTTTCGCTCACCCTGCGACTTTTCGGAAACATCCGCGGCGAGGAAATCGTCATCGCCCTGATGTTTTTCCTGGCACCCGTACTCGGCTCCCTGCCCATCTTCATGCTCTTCGTGTTGATGAAGACCATGCAGGCCTTCATCTTCTTCATGCTCTCCCTGATGTACCTCAAGGGAGCCTTTGAAGAAGCCCACTAAACACCTCTCGGGGGAAATGGTCATTTGACCAACAACTATAACACTCTCTTTTAAGGAGGACGTAGTCCAATGCGCAAACTGTTTTTGATCGCCCTGAACACCGTGGCCCTGATGGGTTTGGCTTCCGTTGCCTTTGCCGCCGATGTGGCTCCCGGCACCATCTCCATGATCGCCATGGCCACCGCCCTGGGTATGGCCATTGCCGCCTTCGGCTGCGGTATCGCTCAAGGTATGGGCCTGAAGGCGGCCTGCGAAGGCACCGCCCGCAACCCCGAAGCCAGCGGCAAGATCACCGTGACCCTGCTCTTGGGTATGGCCTTCATCGAGTCCCTGGCCATTTACGCCCTGGTCGTGAACCTGATTCTGCTGTTCGCCAACCCCTTCATCGGCTAACACGGCACATTTCTTCACTCGAAGAACAAAAAAGACCGCTCTCGACAAGAGGGCGGTCTTTTTTGGCCGCAAACATGTTCCTATTTTCACAACTCGTCACACATACCTGTGAAAAGCAAACACATCCCCAGGGCCACGATCCAGCGCCTGGCCGTGTATCTCCAGGTACTCGAGGCGCTGAACGACGAGGAGATCGAAGTCGTCTCCTCCGAGGCGCTTGCTCGCGCTTGTGACGTCAACCCGTCCCAAATCCGCAAAGATCTTGCCTATTTCGGCGAATTCGGCGTCCGCGGTGTCGGCTATTACGTCGGCAAGCTGATCCAGTCCATCAAGGTTTCCCTCGGCACGGACCGCATCTGGCGTACCGCCCTGATCGGCGTCGGCAACCTCGGGCGTTCCCTGCTTCGCTACAAAGGCTTTCCGAAGCGTGGATTCCAAATAGTAGCCGCCTTTGACTGCGATCCGTTCAAGATAGGGGAAACCATCGCCGGTTTGGAAGTGATGTGTCCGCGACGGATGAAAGAAAACGTCAAGGACATGCGCATTGAGATCGGCATCATCACCACACCTACGGATCGCGCCCAGCGCGCCGCCAACTACCTCGTAGAATCGAACATCCACTGTATTCTGAACTTTTCAGCGGCCCGCATTCATGTGCCGGACTATGTCTTCGTGGAATACGTCGACTTTTTCCACCACCTCTACGCCCTGACCTTCAAGTTGAATACCAGCGCCGTCCAACGATTCGAGGCTTTTTCCAAAAATTGATGCCCCCATCGGAACTCACTCACCCCAAAATTCAGTCTTTGGAAGCGTTTTGTAACCGCGCCAGCGCCCATCCACGCCCCCTCGTCTTCACCAACGGCTGTTTCGACATCCTGCACGCCGGCCATGTCCACCTGCTTCGCCGCGCCCGCGCCCACGGCGACATGTTGGTCGTCGGCTTGAACAGCGACGCGTCCATCACCAGACTGAAGGGTCCTTCGCGACCCGTCACGCCGCTTAAACAGCGCGCCTACGTCCTGGCCGGCCTGGAGTGCGTGGACGCCGTGATCGCTTTCGATGAGGACACTCCGCTGGAGCTGATCAAGGCCATTCAGCCCGACGTGCTCATCAAGGGCGGCGATTGGGCCAAGGATCGCATCGTCGGCGCGGCGGAGGTCGCATCCTGGGGCGGCGGGGTTTTCAGCCTCGATCTGTTGCCGGGCTTTTCCACCACGGCCATCGTGGAACGTATTCTTCGGCTTTCTCCTCCGCTCCGCTGATCAACACGCCTCGTCACCATCCGAGCGCATCCCCGGCGCATGTTGACAGTTTCACGCCTTCCGGCCAAAAAACCCCATCGGCTATCACGGCCTCACGGCGACTCGCCGCCCCTATAAACTATCGACCCAGCAGGAGACCCACTTCATGGATTATCGCATCAACTTGCCCGAGAAGGACATGCCCCGCCAGTGGTACAACGTGCTGCCCGACCTTTCCCCGCCCCTGGCGCCACCGCTCGACCCCGCTACCCAACAGCCCCTGGGGCCGGAAAAGCTGGCCGCCATTTTTCCCATGTCCGTCATCGAGCAGGAGATGTCTTCGCAACGCTGGATCGACATCCCGGAGCCGGTCTGGGACATCTATCGCCTGTTTCGGCCCACCCCCCTGGTTCGGGCGCACCGCCTGGAAAAGGCCCTGGGAACCAAGGCCAAGATCTACTACAAAAACGAGTCCCTTTCCCCGGCCGGCTCCCACAAGCCGAACACGGCTATTGCCCAGGCCTACTACAACAAGCAGGAAGGCGTGCGGCGTCTGACCACCGAAACCGGGGCCGGGCAGTGGGGCACGGCGCTGTCCTTCGCTTGCAAGATGTTCGGACTGGAATGCACCGTGTACATGGTCCGATGCAGCTACGAGCAGAAGCCGTACCGGGGCGTGTTGATCCGATCCTATGGGGCCGAGGTTTTTCCCTCGCCTTCGAACAAGACCAATGCGGGAAGGGCCGTGCTGGCCGAGAATCCCGATTCCGGCGGCAGCCTGGGTCTGGCCATTTCCGAGGCCGTGGAAGACGCGGCTACCCATGACGACGCCAAGTACTCCCTGGGCAGCGTGCTCAACCACGTATTGCTCCACCAGACCATCGTCGGCCTGGAAACCCAGAAACAACTGGCCCTGGCTGGAGAAAAACCTGATGTCCTGGTTGGTTGCGTAGGCGGAGGCAGTAATTTCGGCGGTCTTGTCCTACCGTTTGTGCCGGAAAAGATGCACGGCAAGGGCCCGCGCTTCGTGGCCGTGGAACCCAAGGCCTGCCCGACCCTGACCAAGGGCGAATTCCGCTACGACTACGGCGACATGGCCAAGATGACCCCGTTGCTGAAAATGCACACCTTGGGCTCGGGCTACTTCCCGCCGCCCATTCATGCCGGAGGCCTGCGCTACCACGGCGATGCGCCCATCGTCTCTCACCTGGTTGACCAGGGTATGGTGGAGCCTCGCGCCTATTATCAAAACGACGTCTTCGATGCGGCAAAGCTGTTCCTGCAAACCGAAGGCTTCCTGCCCGCGCCCGAAACCTCCCACGCCATCAAGGCAGCCATGGACGTGGCCAAGGAAAGCGACCCTGATACCGTCATCGTCTTTCTCTATTCCGGACACGGCCTGCTTGATCTCGGAGCCTACGACGCCTTCAACCAGGGCAAGCTCAAGGACGACGAGTTCGCCGAATGCGACCTCCAGAAAGCCTTGGCTACGTGTCCGAAGATCAACGTATGACCTTTTACCGTCGCAGGCGGCCTGCGGATCGAGATCCAAATCTCTTTCCGTGAGCGAACCAGATAGCGGCAAACTGCCATCAGGCGGTTTGCCGCTGCCTTTATGAGTCGAACGCTGGAAACGTCTTTCAGATTACCGAATTGAGAATAATTTCTTTTGCCTGTCCCTACCCACGGTTGCCTTCCCTACTAGAAATTTTCCGTAACTGATTGTTGAAAAAGTCCTTTGTCGGCTGTCCGATAAGGGGAGAAAGGTGGATTCGCTGAAAGAGAATTCTTTCGGCGAAAAAGAGGGAATCGCATTTCGGGTTTCTGACCGATGACGAATTGGCCGACATGGAACACGCCGTCCGCAAGGATATGCGAGGAACTGAGTTTAACTGAGTTTTAAAAGTCCTTATCCACAGTCCGTTCAAAAAACATCATTGCGGAACATGTCAATGAAAACGAGACACCGTTGGTCATAAAATTACTGTAGTGTTTGTTGCAAGCTTGGCGGAAGAGCTTGTGGCAGAAGAGTTCGTGAAGTAAGCAAGATTGGGTCATGTACTCTGAAAGAGCCTGTATCGGCTTATAATGATGTTTTTGAGGGCAAAATGAGGCTTCTAAGCTCTGAAAACATACTGATTTGGGACATTTGTCCTGATATTTGAGCATGATGGCTAGGTCCGACCCTAAAGCCTCTAGGGACAGGCGATGTGAATCCGCGCGGCAAGTTGTACGTACGTAACGTCAAAAAACAATTCTATTCTATCGGAACCGGAGCACTGAGTCATGAACCTGATTAACATTAAATTCTTGACGATTGCAGTCTTGGTAAGCCTATTCCTTGCCGCATGCGGAGGTGGCGGAGATAGTTCTCCGGTTCATGTTCGAACCGATTACTCACAGGACACGCATTGGTTGTCGATTCCTGTTGTATCCCATAACGTGGATGTTTTTTATCTTTATCCGACGGCTTGGCAAAAGATTCATGACAGCGATCCGAACATTTGTGACATCGACAATCCATCCATGCTGGCCGGTTCCGCCTCCGTCTATGCGCGACAGGCGACCGCCTTTGAAACCTTTGCCAATGTTTATGCGCCTTACTATCGGCAAGCGGATGCGGCCTATGCTTTAACGCTGCCCTTGCCTGAGCATGACGCCCTGATAGCTGGCATACCGACAAGGGATGCCGTTGCGGCCTTCGACTACTACATCAGGCACTTCAATGCCGGACGGCCGTTTATTTTAGCCGGTCATTCGCAGGGGGCTAACGTCTTGATTAATCTTTTGACCGGATATCTGAAAGATCATCCGAAGGTTTACCAGAGAATGGTTGCCGCCTACGTAATCGGCTATCCCGTAACGGCTCAAAATATGGCGGACCATCCGCATTTGAAATTCGCTGAAGGCCCGGACGACACGGGGGTTATCATTTCTTACAACACTCAGGCGCCTGATGTTGTGCCGGGCGTCAATCCGGTCTTATCCGGACTGATCGGCCTTGTGATTAACCCCATCAGCTGGACGAGAACCGAGACGCTCGCCACCAGGGACGAGGGGCTGGGATCGATCATGCCAAATCCTTCGACCCTGACATTTGAACCGGTGCCACAATACGCCGACGCCCGTGTCGATATTGCAAATGGTGTGCTGATCTGTACGACGGCCGATGAAGACGTTCTGTATGAATTAACGCGGCATGGATTCCCCAGGGGTGTATACCATAGCTTTGATTACCCATTTTACTACTTTAATATTCGCACCAACGCTCAAAACAGAGTGAACAAATACTTAGGCAATTAGAGAAAGCATTTTATGAAACCTAGTATATTAACAGGTTGCCGGGTGTACAGATGACTTGCAGCGACGCAGCAATTGGGGATTTTTCAATGGACTGATAAAACTACCTTGCAAATTCACCACGCGATGGATAGATTGCAAGCATGATTCCGCGACGCATCCTTCCTTTCATCCAGTCGGCTCTGAAACGTCAAGCCGCGGTGGCCCTGATCGGGCCGCGTCAGGTGGGGAAAACCACTCTGGCCTTGGCCATCGGCAATGACCTTCCATCACTGTATCTTGACCTCGAAGATCCCGGAGATCGTCAGAAGTTGGCGGAGCCGGTTCTTTTTCTGAGCAGGTATGAGGACCGTCTGGTCATCCTTGACGAGATCCACCGTGTGCCGGAACTGTTTCAGTCCTTGCGAGACATTATCGACCAGGGACGAAACCGTGGCCGGCGAGTCGGCCGGTTTCTGCTTCTCGGCTCCGCTTCCATTGAGCTGCTCAGGCAGTCGGGTGAAAGCCTTGCCGGTCGGATCGCATACGTGGATATGGGGCCGTTCGACGTGCTGGAGGTTGCGGATGTTCCGTCGAAACAGTTCGACCTCTGGATTCGTGGCGGTTTCCCGGACAGTTTTCTCGCTGAAGACGACCCGGCAAGCCTGGCCCTGCGCAAGGATTTCATCCGGACCTACCTGGAGCGGGATGTTCCGATGTTCGGTCCGCGCCTGCCCGCGGAAACGATGCAACGATTATGGACCATGCTTGCGCATGGGCAAGGCACGCTCCTGAACGCCTCCCGCATTGCGGCGAGCCTTGGGGTAAGCGCCCAAACCGTAACGCGGTATATCGACCTGCTCGTGGACCTGCTGCTGGTGCGCAGGTTGTCGCCCTTCCATGCCAATCTGGGCAAGCGACTCGTCAAATCACCGAAAATCTATGTGCGCGACAGCGGCCTGCTGCACGCACTACTGGACATCTCAGACCATAATGAACTTGCCGGGCATCCCGTGGCCGGCGCGAGCTGGGAGGGATTTGTGATCGAGAATCTCCTGGCCGCGGCCCCGGTTCGGACCAGGGCGAACTTCTTTCGTACGGCAGCGGGCGCCGAAATCGACCTGCTGCTGAGATTTCCCGGTGACGAACTCTGGGCCGTCGAAATCAAGAACAGCCTGTCCCCCAAGCCTGAAAAAGGATTCCATCTCGCCCTCGCGGACGTGAACCCTTCCCGGGCATTCGTCGTCTATCCGGGAGAAGAACGGTATCCGATCAGTGAAACCACGGAAGTCGTCAGCCTCCATGAAATGTGCATGATCCTGGCGGGAGGGTAAGTTGGAATGAACGGTTGCGGGCCGCATCGCATCGGTCTGGCTGATCCGGCGGTTCATTGACCCCGCGGCCGGTTTCCGCTTTGACGCCAAAACGTTCTCGCCCGGTGAGGTCCGTTTCGACATGGCCGAAGCGGAGTTCACCCATGAAGGAGCGGAATGCACATTTGAGGTCATGCTCCGCCGCTTCGGACTGCTGGACGACCCGGCCCTGAAGTCGATGGGGGTGATCATTCACGACATCGACCTGGAGGAACTCCATCCCGCCAGACCCGAATCGCCCGGCGCACGAACGACGACCAGGAACGCCTGAATCAGGGCTTCCTGATCCTGGACAGCCTGCTGCAATTCTTTTGTGGTTCTTCGACGTTGGACGTGGAAATGCTATGGAACGAGTAGTTCCCTGATGGGTGCTCCGATCAGGTAGATCACAGTGATGAATGTCATCTCGT